>DATJIB010000177.1:0-9188 GCA_035493575.1 Rhodocyclaceae bacterium
CGCACGGGCACGGCTGCACTGGTGCCGGTGGTGCTGCCAACGGCGATGGTGATGTCCTGGCCATTATCGAGATGAATCACCAATGGGCTGCCGGTAACCGGCGCGCCAACGGTAGCAGTGTAGGTAATGCTGCTGCCTTCGGCCACATTGGCTGCGGCACTCAATGTCACACTGGTCGCGTCACTGTCATCACCGACGACCGTGGTCACGGTGCTGGCAGTATTCAGCGCTTCGTAGTTACCGCCACTGGTGCTGGTAATACCAACCGTGACATTCTGATTGCCTTCGCTGTATGCATCATCAGCGCGCACGGGTACGGCAGCGCTTGTACCCGTAGTGCTGCCAACGGGAATCGTGATGTCGGTGCCATTGTTCAGATGAATGACGAGTGGACTGCCCGTCACGGCATTGCTGACCGTTGCGGTATACACAACACTGCCGCCCTCGGAGACATTGGCGGCGGCACTCAGTGTGACCGTGCTGAGATCGGTGGTGTCCGTGACCAGTGTTACTGCGGCGGTGTGATCGGCCAGCAGATTTTCGAAGTTGCCGCCGGTAGCGCTGGAGATGGTTACGCTGAGGTTGCCAGCATCAATATAAGGGTCATCGCCATGCACAGGCACAGTGACGGAGCCGGTCGACTGACCGGCAGCGATGGTGATGGTGCTGCCGTTGGAAAGCGTAATGGTGACAGGCGTTTCAGCCGGATGGCTAAGGCTGGCGGAATAGGAAATGCTGCCACCTTCGGCCACGACGGATGGGGCGCTCAGGGTGACGATGGTGGCGGTTGCATCATCCACCACCGTGGTGGAGGTATGACTGGTGGTATCCAGCGATGTATAGGTACCACCGGTGGTGCCGCTGATGCTTACGTTAACGATCTGGCTGCCCTGAATATTAGGATCGTCAGGGCGCACGGAAATCGGGCCGCTATCGGCACGCGTATCGCCAACTGGGATGGTGATGGTGGCGCCATTGCTGAGCGTGATCACCAACGGCGTGCCAACCACAGGCAGATCAACCGTAGCGGTATAAGTGATGTGATCGCCTTCAGCAACGACGGTTGCAGAGGCAGTCAAGGTTACGGTCGCATCGGTGTTACCCGGCAACAATGTCCCGCCACCGCCACCCGTTCCGGTGCCGCCGCTAGCAGGCGCTGGAATACCAGATACCGATACACCCGTTGGCAAAACGGTTTGTGGGCCACTACTTGGGCTATTGAAATCGTAATTCAGCGGAGTGACTGTTTCGCCAATACGCACCAGCTCAACGAACATATGGCTGGCATCACCACCGCCGCCATCCAGACCGGCTGCGGTTTCTTCGAGCAAATCATCCAGGCTCTTGCCTTCGGCAATGGCCCTGGCGATATCGGTCGTATTTTCTTGAATACGCCCTAACAGAGAGGCTGTACTTGGGTCATCCGCCTCAACATTGAAAACCGCGGAATCAAGCGTGACGGTCTCGTGCTCACGGAGCAGGAAGTGGCTGCCATTGTCGAAACCAATCTCGACGCGCGAGCCATCTTTGGTAACCAGGACCTCGCCTTCAAAGACAATATCGCCAAGTTTGAGAACGCGGACTTGTCCGTGTTCATCACGTGCAGTGACTTGACCTTGAAGAAGGACGACTTTGCCGATGGGGTTGCCAGTTGCCATGAGAATGCTCCAGACGGAGTAAGGGGTAATGCCTGCAGTCTAGAGACTGCTCTCATGGCCTACTACTGTACTGAAGTACAGGGTCGCTACAACTAGGGGGAAACGGCCTTATGAGCGGCTCAGGCCATTGATTTTCAATGAAATTTGCAAACGATCTCGCACTTGCAACTTCTCCAGAATGGCACCGACATGGGCTTTGACCGTGCGTTCGGTGATGTCCAGCTCGCGGGCGATTTCTTTATTGCTGCTGCCATTGGCTACGGCCCGAGCAACTTCCAGCTCGCGTGGGGTCAGTACGGCCGCCCAATCCTGGCGCGGGGCATTGGCGGCACGCGCCATCTTGGATGTCGTCGTCAGCAGTCGCTGCATCAAGGATTCGCCTATCCACAAACCACCTTGTGCCACAACGTCGGCAACTTGCTTCAGCATTTCGGGATTCGAATGGGTATTGCAATAGGCGCGGGCGCCTTCGGCAAACGCTGACAAACCTTCATCATCATTCGGTGCATCACTCAAAACCAGTACGGCAGAGTCCGGCCCGAGGCGATGTGCATTGTTCACCTGCGGCGGTACCTCTTGCTCAGCGCGCAAACGCAGCCACAAGTGGGTGGCGCTTAAGGTTTTTTCGTAACTGGACAGAACGCCACTGGCATCGGGGAATGCGGCCTGCCAGCGCGGCAAAAGATCCCCGTGATGCGATACAAAAATATGAACAACGTCTGTCATGAAGCTGCTTTTGTTAGGTCTTAACGTTCACTCAAGGCTGCCTGCTTGGCCCGCAATACTGGCTTCAGCAGATACGACAGCACACTCTTTTGTCCGGTAATGATATCCACCTCGGCCACCATGCCGGGAATAATCGGCAAGTTTGGACCCAGCGAAGCTTTGTGGGTGCGCACCTTGACGGTGTAATAGGTGTTGCCTTTCTCGTCGGTAATCGAGTCAGCGCCGATATTCTCCAGCGTCGCCTCGAGGCCACCATAAATCGAAAAGTCATACGCAGAAAACTTAACGATGGCTGGCTGCCCGGGGCGCAGGAAGGCAATATCCTTAGGCTGGACTTTAGCTTCAAGCAACAAGGCATCCTCTAGCGGCACCACTTCAACCACATCCTTGCCCGGCTGCACAACGCCACCAACGGTATTCACCATCAGGCGCTTGACCGTGCCACGCACCGGCGAGCGAATATCCGCATGCTTGACCTTGTCGGCCAAACCCAGACCACCCTGGCTGAGACTGTTTTCCTTGCCGATGGCGTCCGACAATTCCTTGCGCACATCATTGCGGAAGTTCAGCTCGACTTCTTCGATCTTGTGCTGGGCTTCGGAAATTGCCGCCTGCGCTTTGGAAATTTGCGCCGAGGCCATGTCACGTTCCCCGCGGAAGCGGGCGGTATCACGCTCCAAACGCAGCAGCTCAACTTCAGAAATCGCGCCCGAAGTAATCAAGGGCTTGGTCACCGCCAATTCTTGCGCGGTCAAATCGTAAGCACGGCCGGCTTGCTCGCGCTTGGCACGGTTTTCTGTCAGCTCGTTCTGGCGCTGGACGAGCTGCTGACGAGCAATATTAACGAGCGAGTCACGATTGGAACTGGCAGTGTCGTACAGGCGGCGCTCCTCCTCAACCACTTTAATGTCGTCGGCGGATTGGGTTGGCGGTGGCTCAAAAGGCTTGTTCTCAGCCAAGGCACGCAAGCGCGCGATCTTGGCTTGCAGCGAGAAAGACTGGGCGCGATTTTCCTGCATCGAAGACTCAAAGCGGGTCGGATCAACCCGTAACAAGATCGTGCCCTCTTCGACCACCTGGCCTTCCTGCACCAGAATCTGGGAAACAATACCGCCATCCAGGCTTTGCAGCACTTGCAGTTGGCGCGTGGGAATCACACGGCCTTCACCACGCGTCAATTCATCCACTCGCGCCACCGCTGCCCACATGATGAACAAGGCCGCACCAACCAGCAGCGTCTTGATCATGACGCGAGCACGCAAAGGCTCCTGATGAATAATCGAATAGTCGGCATCACGCAGGAAGCCGGCATGGGCTCTGTCCGGGTCCTCCTTCCAGTCGGCCAAATAACTATCTACATGCGGCTGCGCCTTGACACGGATGCGCTCCAGTCGCGTATGGATCCAGTCGACCCAGCGTAGCAAGCGTTCATTCGTAAAATAACGACGCAGACGCGCACCCAGGTTTTTGACGAATTGTGGCGTCTTCATTGCGCACGCCCAATCTGGCCAGACTGGAGCGCCTCGACAACTTTATCCTTGGGACCATCGGCGACAATCTTGCCGTCATCGATCACAATCAGGCGTTCAGCCAATTCCAGCAGGCTGAGACGATGCGTGACAATGATCATGGTCTTGTTGTGCGAGAAGTCCCTAAGCTTGGCGCGGAACTGCGCCTCGGAGCTGAAGTCCATCGAACTGGTTGGCTCGTCCAGCAGCAATATCGGCGGATCGAGCAGAACCGCCCGCGCAATAGCGATGCCCTGGCGTTGCCCACCCGAGACCGATTCGCCCCGCTCGCCTATCATCATGTCAAAGCCTTCTGGATGACGATTGACGAACTCGGACAAGCCCGCCACTTCGGCAGCAGTCACAATGGCTTCATCGTTGGCATATGGCGCGCCAATCGAGATGTTTTCGCGCAGGGTACCGTAAAACAGGGTGGCATCCTGCCCGACATAGCCAATACTGCGGCGCAGATCGGCCGGATCAAACTGGCGCAGATCGACGCCATCAAGATGGATGGAACCAGCAGTCGGGGTATACAAGCCCAGCATCAATTTCTGCAGCGTGGTTTTGCCGGAACCGATCTTGCCGATAATGACCACCCGCTCGCCTGGCTTGATACGGAAAGACACGCCGCGCAAGGCTTCCTGCTGCTCCTGGCCGTAACTGAAACGCACATCCTTGAATTCAATATCGCCACGCACATCAGGGCGATGCACGAAAGAGCTCTGATCAGTGCGCTCACCCGGCGTGCTCATGATGCGCTCGAGCGACGCGAGCGAAGTCTTGGCATTTTCAAACTGCATAAGCAGACCAACAATCTGACCCAGCGGTGCCATGGCACGCCCGGTAAGCATGGTGCAGGCAATCAGACCACCCATGGTCAGCATGCGCTCGTGAATCAGGTACACACCGGCTACCACCATGACCAGCGAAATCAATTGCTGCAAGGTTGCAGCACCATTCATGGCGGATGAAGACAACAAGCGCAGCTGGCCGCTGACGCGCGCGAGAAACGCTGCGGTCTTTTCCCACTTGGCCTGCATCAATCCCTCAGCGCCATGCGCTTTAATAGTTTCCAGTGCAGTCAGACTTTCGATCAGCGTGGCATTGCGCAAAGCTGAAGCCCGGAAAGTGGTTTCCGAGAGCTCGCGCATTTTGTGCTGAATGATGTAGGCGTAAATAACGATAGCGATGATGCCAAGAATAGGCAGGATTACCAAAGGCCAGGAAATCCACAGCATGGCCAGCAGAAACAGAATAAGGAAAGGTAGATCGACAATCGTCGTCACTGTCGCCGAAGCCACAAAATCACGGATTGTTTCGAAGGAGCGCAGGTTGGATGCGAACGAGCCGACCGATGCAGGCTTCGATGACATGCGCATACCCAGCACACGCTGCATGATCAAGGACGAGAGCTTGAGGTCAATACGGGCGCCGGCCAGATCGACAAAATGTCCGCGCAGTAAACGCACCACATATTCGGTAATCACCACCAGCAGCACGCCGGCCGCCAGCATCCATAGGGTTTCCACCGCATGATTCGGCACCACGCGGTCATACACGCTCATGGTGAACATCGGCATGGCCAAGGCAAACAGATTGATCAGCAGTGCCGCCGCGAGGATGTCCCGATACACGGGAATCTGCTCAAAAATTGCGCTCCAGAACCAATGACGCTGCGCCACATCGGCCACTTCTGGCGTGCGCTGATCAAAACGGAAATGCGGGCGGGCAAAAATGGAGACGCCAATATAACGCTCGGCCAGGGCCTCACGCGTCAGCGTCACCGAGCCTTGACCACCATCCGGGAACAAGAGCACAGCCTCGCTGCCATCCTTGGTCCAATCGAGCAGGATGCAGGCTTCATCATCCTTGAGCAGCAGGATTACCGGCAGTAAAGCCTCATCAATTTTGTCGAGGTGGCGGCGCACCACTTTGCTTGCCAGACCGGCACGCACCGCCGCGCGGCTGAACAGGGATGGGGTTAGCCCTTCATCGGTAACAGGCAGGCCGGCAATGAGTGCGGCATGCGTACTGGGGCGGCCGTGAATTCGGGTGAGCTCAACCAGGCAGTCAAGCAGTGGATCATGGTGCAACTGGTCTTCACGTAAACCCGACAGCAGACGCGAACGTCGTTTCTCGTTCGACTCATTCCCTGCGCTATCGTCGTCCCTCTGATCCGGGGTGTGAACCATATTTTCCTTAAATGTCCTGTTCGCCTTGTCTCAGCTGTCCGCTGACTGACATATGCTATCTGATTGTAGAGGCCGACAGGCATGTCTATGCGTTTTTCCTACATGTCAGGGCGGCAGGTGTGGCCTAAGTTACGCGTGGCTGGCTAAGCATTGCGGAAACCATGCAGGGCCAGCTGCAAGGCTTCATATTCACGACCTAAGGTAAGCATGACATCCATGCTTGGCATATCACCAAGCCGGGCAGCCGCCTCCAGGCGCCGCAGGATGGCGGCTAAACGCTTGCCGCTCAGCTGGGCAAACAGTCCGGTCAGGACATGACACTGACTGGCGACTGCCAACGTATCCGCCTGACCCAGCAAACGGCCCAACTCGGTCAGATAGCTCGTCGTTTCAAACAATGCGGCATCAATCACGGCAAGTGCCAAGTCCCGGTCCTGGCCACAGTTGCGTAATAGTTCGCTGACATCAAAAACGGGGAGCTCGGCACTGTCTACACTACTTGCAACAGGAGCTGCATGCTGTTGGGTCACGGACAACCAGCGCAGCGCCTTATGCCGCAACTCATCCAGAACGATGGGCTTAGGCAGGTAGTCATTCATGCCCGCCTTGAGACAGCGCTCACGATCACCCGCCAAAGCATTGGCCGTCATGGCGATGATAGGTACTTGCTGGTGCTGCTTGCCCGCAACGCCGGCACGAATTTTTTCCGTGGTTGCAAAACCATCCATCACGGGCATTTGGCAGTCCATCAATACCAGATCAAAGGCACCGCGAGCCAAGGTGCGGATTGCTTCTTCCCCATTGCTCACCACCACACCTTGCAGACCGAGCTTATTCAGCATTTGCAAAGCAACTTTCTGATTCGTAATCGTGTCATCGGCAACCAGCACGCGCACTGTCTCAGGAAACGCCTGGATCGCAGCCTGCATCACGGCACTAGGAATTTCTGTCGGTAAGGGCAGTGTCAAATTGACGGTAAAGACAGAGCCTATGCCCTGCGTGGATTCAACTGCAATTGTTCCGCCCATCAACTCGACCAGACCATGCGTAATCGAAAGCCCCAGGCCAGTACCGCCAAAACGCCGGGTAATCGACGAGTCACCTTGATAAAACGGAGCAAACAAACCGCTCACCACCTCCGGCGCCATCCCCACACCCGTGTCACGGACGCTCAAGGCTAAGGTCACCGCATCAGTCTGCAGGCGGATGACGGACACGCCGACATGGACGGCACCGTTTTGCGTGAACTTGATGGCATTCCCTAGCAGGTTCACCAAAACCTGGCGCAAGCGGGCCGCGTCACCACTCACCCATTGCGGCAAATTGGCATCGACCTCAAGATGCAGTTCGAGGTCACGCTCTCTCACTTGCTGCGCAAACAAGCCGACTACACCTGAAAGCACGCTACGCATCTCAAACGGCAGCAGCTCCAATTCGAGCTTGCCGGCCTCGACCTTGGAAAAATCGAGAATGTCATTGATGATGATGAGCAGTGACTCGGCACTGGCCATGATGATTTCGGCGTACTCCTGCTGCTCCGTCGTCAGCGTCGTCCCCTGCAGCAGCTGGGCCATACCGATCACGCCATTCATGGGCGTACGGATCTCATGACTCATGGTGGCCAGGAATACGCTCTTGGCACGATTGGCTTGTTCGGCGGCTTCTTTGGCCTGCACCAGAGAAGCCTCCACTTCCTTGAGGCGACTGATATCCAGAGCAATGCTGAGATAGCCGGTAATACGTCCATCCAGGGCTCGCACCGGCGTAACCGACAGGGAAACCCGACAACGCGAACCGTCCTTGCGCACATAGCTCCATTCACGTTGCTCGGAACCATGAATCAAGGGTAGCTCGACGAAGGTTTTAAAGCCGGCAATCGAATAGCCCAACAGGGTACTCAGCTCTTCCGATCGCGCCTGGACTTCATGGATGTCATGGAAGGCAATCGGCGTCATGCGTTCAACGATCTCGCCGGCTGCGTAGCCGAGCAAGCGCTCGGCGCCACGATTGAAAACCGTAATCAGGCCTTCGGTATCGGTCGCGACAATCGCGACTTCAGACGCCGCATCGAGCAAGGCCTGGTAGCGCTGATTCAGCTCCAGAACGGCATTTTCCGCCTCATGGCGCTCGGTAATATCGTGCACAACGCAATACAGTAACGGCCTTCCATCCAGGTTGATCGGGCCAACATGCATTTCCACTTCGCGCACCAAACCACTTTTCAGGCGATGTTGTTGAAATACGTGATTACGGCGTTGCTGACTGGCAGCATCCAGCGCCACACGTAAATCGTTTTCCGCAAGCATGACTAGCTCGGTCAGCGGCAAGCCCCGCATATCTACCGCTGCTATGCCGTAATAATTCACAGCCGCCTCGTTCGCCTCCACGACACTGCAGGTGAGTGGGTTGACCAACAAGGAGGTGACGCCTGAACGACTGAAGATCGAACGATAGCGCTCCTCGCTGGAGCTCAATGACTGGGTCAAGCGACTGGCAATACTCTGGGCCCGCTCACGCGTATTCACAAAGGCCCAGGTCATGCCAAACAGCAGCAAGCAAATCACCACCATGGCACTCAAGATCACCCAGGCTGTATCGGCGCGCAAATTGCTGCCGTAACCGGGCAGTGCTGAATAACGCAATGTCCAGGTTCGCCCATCCAGCTGCAGGCGCGTGGTGCGTTGCAGACTGGTGCCCGAAACCGGACGCGACTGAACATGCAGGCTGTCGTAAATCAGGCTATCCGGAGAAAGGTTGTCGCCATCAAAAATTTCCAGCCGTACATCTTGCAACTGCTGACTGAGCAAGGCCTCCATCAACTCATTCATGCGCAAAGCCAGATATACCCAGCCGGTCAGAGCGCTGCGCCTTTGCTCAAGGCTTTTGGGTACATCATTGCCGTGATAAACCGGGTAATACACCAGCACCCCGGCTTCTGTTGTGTCCTCATCGTCCTGCAGCAGTTTGACGCGCCCGGAAAAAGTCGGCCCCGCCGTATCTCGTGCTGATTCCATGGCGACACGGCGTACAGGGTCGGTCAGCATATCGAAACCAAATGCGCGCAGATTCTTGCCGCTGAATGGCTCCAGAAAGTGCACACT
>DATJIB010000178.1:0-2763 GCA_035493575.1 Rhodocyclaceae bacterium
GGCGGTCACCAAAGGCCTTGGTGACGCCATTGAACTCAATCACCTTGTCGCCCAGACGTTCACCCACTGGAATAAAGATTTCCTGTGTTTCGTTGCGCTTCTGGTATTCGTAGGAACTCATTTCCTCGAAGCGGGCCAGACGCGCCTTGCTCTTGGCCTGGCGGGCCTTCGGATTTTGGCGCGACCATTCGAGCTCGGTCTTCATGGCCTTCATGCGTGCATCTTCTTGCTTGGATTCGGTCTCCAGGCGCGCTTCCTTCTGCTCCAGCCAGCTCGAGTAATTACCCTTCCACGGAATGCCATGGCCGCGGTCAAGTTCCAGGATCCATTCGGCGGCATTGTCGAGGAAGTAGCGATCGTGGGTCACTGCCACCACGGTGCCCTGGAAGCGGGTCAGGAACTGTTCCAGCCACTCGACTGATTCGGCGTCCAAGTGGTTGGTCGGTTCATCGAGCAGCAGCATGTCAGGGTTGGACAGCAGCAGCTTGCATACGGCGACGCGGCGTTTTTCACCACCGGACAGATGTTCGATCTTGGCGTCCCACGGCGGCAAGCGCAGGGCATCGGCGGCGATTTCAAGCTGGCGCTCGGTATCGGAACCCGAGGTAGCGAGGATGGCTTCGAGACGCGCTTGTTCTTCGGCCAGCTTGTCGAAGTCTGCATCTTCTTCGGCATAGGCCGCATACACAGCTTCGAGCTTGGATTGGGCTTCCATGACTTCGCCCATACCGGACTCGACTTCTTCGCGCACGGTTTTGCTTGGGTCGAGCTCAGGCTCTTGCGGCAGGTAACCGATCTTTACACCCGCCAGATGCTGGACCTCGCCATCGTATTCCTTGTCGGCGCCAGCCATGATGCGCAGCACGGTGGATTTGCCGGAACCATTCAGGCCGAGCAGGCCGATCTTGGCGCCAGGGAAAAAGGAGAGGGAGATATCTTTGATGATCTGGCGCTTGGGCGGAACAATCTTGCTCACGCGCAGCATCGACATTACATATTGAGCCATGGTCTGAAGCGAATCCTTTAGAGAAACAGGCCGCCAGCTTACCTGAGTCAAGGCTGGACGAGGAGGGGCTGCTTGGGCTTTTCTGCCAAAATCCTAGCCCGGCGGCAATTTAGCCGATAATGATGAAGTTGATATGTTTGAAAAAGAGACAGGTATGGCCCTTGGGCGACGGCAGTTGGTTTCCTTGCTTACGGTTTTGTTGTGTTTAGGATTTTTGGCCACCACCATTGTGAATTACGTCGTGGCGCGCAATCTGATTCGCCAATCGATTGTGGACAACGAATTGCCACTGACATCCGACAATATCTATTCAGAAATTCAAAAAGACTTGGTCCGTCCCATTTTCATCTCATCGATGATGGCGGGTGACACCTTCCTGCGCGACTGGGTTCTGGCCGGTGAAAACGATGTCAGCCGGATTACGCGTTATTTAGCCGAAGTCCGACAACGCTATGGCGCGCATACCAGTTTCCTGGTCTCGGACAAGAGCAGCAAGTATTACCAGGCCGATGGCATTTTGAAGCAAGTCAAGCGCGACGAGCCACGCGATGTCTGGTATTACCGAGTGCAGGGCATGGCGACACCGTACGAGATCAATGTTGATCCGGATATGGCGGCACATGATCGGCTGACCATTTTTGTGAATTACCGCGTGCTCGATTACAGCGGTAATTTTATTGGCGCGACCGGCGTCGGGCTTTCGGTTGATGCGGTGCGTAAATTGGTCAAGGACTACCAGGAGCGCTACCAACGCACGATTTATTTCGTAGATAAACAAGGCAAGGTCGCCTTGTTTGCCAGTAACCATTCTGTTGAGAAAAACATTCAGGACAATGAAGGGCTACGTGACGTAGCGCCGGAAATTCTGAGCGGCAAAGAAGGTGCGTATGTTTACCATGCCGGTGGTACCACGCACCTGCTGAATGTGCGTTATATCCCTGAGCTGCACTGGTACCTATTTGTTGAGAAGCAGGAAGACGCGGAGCTTGTGGCGGTGCGCCAGACTCTGTATCTGAATTTGTTGATCAGCGTAGTCATTACCGTCCTGGTGCTCGTCCTCGTCAATCTGGCTATCGGCCGTTATCAGACGCGACTTGAAAATCTGGCTTTGACGGATAAGCTGACAGGTCTAGCCAACCGCCAGGCCTTGGATATGGCGATTCAACGTGATATCGCTGAAAGCAAGCGCAGTAAGGTGGGCATTGCCGCCATCCTGATTGATCTGGATCACTTTAAGGTAATCAACGATACGCATGGTCATTTGGCTGGCGATGCCGTCTTGAGTACGCTGGCAGCATCGGTGCGTGCGCAGTTGCGTGAAGGCGATCTGATTGGCCGCTGGGGCGGCGAAGAGTTTCTGGTGATGTTGCGCGACACTGATCTGGATGCAGCCATGCTGGTAGCGGAAAAAATTCGCAAGTGCGTGGAGACGACGGAAACGGTTTATGCCGAGCAGCATTTCCGTTTGACAACGAGTCTTGGTGTCGCCTTGTTGCGCGATGGTGATACTCAGGATAGCCTGATCAATCGCGCTGACCGCGCGCTATATGCCGCCAAGCAGGACGGGCGCAATCGCGTGCGTGTTGGTTGAAAATCCTCGGCTGAATAATCAACAGGGAGCAATGATGCAAAAACGCCAGTACAAGTATTACGACTTCGTGATGGCGGCTTTCGTCTGCGTAGTGCTGTGCTCGATTCTGATCGGCGCCGGCAAAGCTGCGCAAGTGACAGTGCCTATTGTCGGCGCAGTGACTTTC
>DATJIB010000179.1:0-5064 GCA_035493575.1 Rhodocyclaceae bacterium
CACAGTATGGTTCGCCGGAATAGGCGTGAACTTGCGCTCACCCAATGTCACAGTTTCACCCACACGCAAGCTTGCATAGCGCATGAATGGCGCTTCTTCATTTGGGATCTCGCTGAAGTCTGGCCAGATAGCCCAATTGAAAATATGACTGCGCAGAATTTCCAGCGTGGCATCCGTTGCATGCACGGTCAGTGGCTTTTGCCGCATGTCGCCTACTGTGTCTATCAGCAAAGGCAGGCAGGCAATGTGGTCCAGATGCGAGTGCGTAATAAACACATGATCGATTTGCGCCAGCTCAGCAATCGATAAGTCGGCCACACCGGTACCACAGTCGACCAAAACATCATGATCGACCAGCATAGAGGTAGTCCGCAGGTTACGCCCGCCAATACCACCGCTACAGCCAAGGATACGTATTTTCATGCGCGGTCTACTTTGTCTCGAAAGTCGTTACACCGTCCCAATCACGGCCAGGAGGATCCTTGCGATAGCGGGCAACGCGCTCCGTGTATAACTCATACAAATACTTGGGCGCCATACGTTGCAGATTCATCAATGTCAATTCGGCCTGATCCCAGTCCTGGCTACGATAAGCACGCAGGGCCTGGTTCCAGAGTTTAGCTTCATCAACAAGTTCCTTGGGTAGCTTACCTTCGAGACCCAAAGGTTCGTAAATACCTACCGCATCATCCTTGCCTTTGACACGTACCCGATCCAGCTCGCGGAACACAAACTCCTTGCGTAAAATTTCACGCGTCGCTTCGCCGACAATCACACCCACACCATACTGCTTGGTAATGCCTTCCAAACGCGAACCAGTGTTCACGGCATCACCCATTACGGTGTAGGACTTGCGCACGGTGGAGCCCATGTCACCGACTGTCATCGAACCAGTATTGACGCCCACACCTATGGCCAGCCGAGGCCAACCTTTGCCAACAATAACGTCATTCAGCTTCTGCAACTCCTTGTGCATATCCAGCGCAGTCAGCACAGCATTCTTGGCGTGCTCAGGGTCATCAACTGGAGCACCCCAGAAAGCCATGATCGCATCGCCAATATACTTATCCAGCGTACCTCGATGCTGGCGCACCACATCCGTCATCGCGCCCAGATACTCATTCATCAGCGTAGCCAGCTCCTCTGGCTGCAGCCCTTCCGAAATCGTTGTAAAGCCACGAATGTCGGAGAACAGAACCGTTAGCTCAGCCTTGCGTCCTTCCATGCTGTAGCTTTCCGGGTTGCGCGCCATCTCATCCACCAACTCAGGCGGCACATACTGTCCGAAGAGCTCGGTGAATTGGCGTTTAGAGCGCGACTCGATGAAGTAACCCCAGGACATGTTCAAGGCAAACAAACCAGCAATCAATATCAGGGCATTGGCTAGTGGCGCCAGCATATTGGCTGAACTCCACAGCACGTAGTTTAGGCCGGCCACAACGGCCGCAACCATGATCGTCGCAGCAGTCGCCCGAGCCGGAGACAACAATGGGAGAAGCAGAATCATTACTGCACCGGTCAGCACCAGCACCAGCACATCTATTGCCAGCACGTAGCCAGGGCGATGCTTGAGCGTACCGTCGAGCATGCCGGTAATCAAATTAGCGTGCACCTCTACCCCAGGATAAGCCCCGTCGACTGGCGTGGCACGCAAGTCGAGCAAGCCTGGCGCCGTGGTTCCGAGCAGGACGATTTTATCTTTCAACTCACCGGCCTTGATCCGCCCCTTCAGAATATCAGTGGCAGGAACATATTTATAGCTATGCGCATAGCCGCGATAGGGGATTAATGCCGCCAGATTTTCGTCCACAGGAATGGTTTGCATGACTTTGCCATTCGAAAGCAACTCCAGCCACTCCACCGAGAGATTGCGGCCAGATTTTTTCTCGCTCTCGGGATAGCCCGGCACCACTTTCGGAAAGCCCAGTACTGAGCGTACTACCGCCAAGGACAGCGCTTCGTAGTACTGTCCGTTATGCAGTGCCAGCAGCGGAACGCGGCGCGTAATCCCGTCCAAATCAGTAATCGGATTGAAGTGTCCGCCGCCCGCCGCTACGGACTGGAAACGTTCCAGATTGCCGCCATAGGTGGCATATGAAAAAGCCGGCGGAGCACCAAGAAAATCTTTGGGGCTCAAAACAGCTTGGGGCAAACTGCCGGTGCTGACGCCATTCGGACTATTGGAGAAAGGGTAGCCTAGAATGACTTGGCGGCCTTTGATGGCCTCGGCAAAGCGGGCATCATTATCGAGCTGCGGACGCAGGCTCTGCAGAATCCCTTGAAACGAACCGTTCTCGCGCAACTCACCTTTAGCCAGCCGTTCAAGTGACATCAAGCCCGAACTATCGTCGGCTTCGGCATAGACAACGTCGAAGCCTATGGTCTTGATGCCCTGTTCATCAAACAGCTTGCGAATCAGAAGTGCCAGCTTGTCGCGGCCCCAGGGCCAACGGCCTTGTTCAGCCAGCGACTTTTCATCGATGTCTACGATGACAACACGCTCGTCCAACGTTTGCGGCATAGTAAGCCGCACCTTGGCATCGTACGTAATCGCCTCGAGTCGAGTGACCAGGCCTATGTCATACCAATGCAGCGAATGCCCGAGTAAAACAATCAGCAAGGCCAAACCGAGGCCGTAACGCATCCAATTCAGATTCACACAGGCTCCGCGAATAAAACGAGGGGGCGTTAGGTTTTAAGGAAAAATTCCATCTTGACCCCAGCTATTTCAATCACATCGTGATCAGAGAGCTGATGCGCTTGTGCATCCAGTGGCTTGCCGTTAACGACAGGGAAACTGGTGCCTTCTACATGGGTGATGAAATAGCCTTGTGGGCGGCGGGCAATCACGGCAACCTGAACACCTGGCTTACCGAGCGTCGTCAATGTCTTGACCAATTCCAGCGTCTTGCCGCCACCAGCTCCTGAGAGCACCTGGATTGCGGCGAGTGGTAAGGGTGGCAGCGCCGAGGGTGCGGGCGGAATAGAGGCAGTCGCCGCAGCAGGCGTTGCAGCTGCCACTGGTTGAGGTGTTGTGGACGTCATGGCGGCAGCACCGACCTGGGTATCACCAAAGCCCTTGTTGCCGATTTGCTCAGCGGTCTGACGCATCACATCAGGACGTAGGACCATGGTCTTTTCAAAATCAGCCGGCGTCGTTTGCTGGACCACTTCATTCAGATACTTGAGGCGATACTTACCCAGCTCAATGGTGTCGCCATTTTGCAGGAAGTGGCGCTTGATGGGCTCGCCATTCACCAGGGTGCCGTTCGTGCTCCCCAGATCTTCAAGGAAGGAGTCGTTCAAAATCGTCACAATCACGGCGTGCTCGCCGCTAATCGCCAGATTATCAATCTGGATGTCATTGTGCGACTTGCGCCCAATCGACATGCGCTCTTTAGTCAAAGGGATCTCTTTGAGAACCAGACCATCCATGCTCAGAATCAGTTTCGCCATAGCGTATCTACCCTGTCACATGATTCCGGGTTAACGGAACCAAGCCATAAAACGTTGCCAAAAACCCCGTGGGGCAGGAAATTTTTTCTTGATACGAACAAGGATGACCGAGACATTATCGCGGCCACCATTGTCATTTGCCATCTGCACCAACTGCGAAGCACACAGATTGAGATTGGCGCCCAAAGCCTCCAGCGTCATCCCGATCTCGTCATCTTCCACCATGTCGTTCAAACCATCCGAACACAGCAGGAATAAATCGTCCGGCAATACCGGGTATTCATGTATTTCGGTCTCAACAGTGGCATCGACTCCCAATGCACGTGTCACCAAATTTTTATTCTGCGAATGCCGCGCCTGTTCAGGCGTAATCATGCCGCTATCAATCTGTTCCTGCAACAGCGAATGGTCTTTGGTGACCTGAGAAAAGACACCGTCGCGCAGACGATACATGCGTGAATCGCCAATGTGCGCAACCGTCACCGCATTGTCATGGAATACCGCCGCTACCAAGGTGGTTCCCATACCCGCATACTGCGGCTGACTTTGCGCAGCATTGAAGATGCTCTGGTTGGTGATGGAAATCTCACGCTCCAAAGCGACTGCAGCGTAACGCCGGCCCATCACATCCGTGTACGCCGGCTGCTCCGTAAAGGCCTCTTCCAGCATATTGCCGAGCAAAGCCGTAGCCATTCCGCTTGCCACTTCGCCCGCGTTGTAACCGCCCATACCGTCAGCCAGTATGACGACACCAACACTCGGGTCAGCATAGACCGAGTCTTCGTTATGCGGCCGCACCATACCTGAGTCAGAATGCATTGCCACTGCCAGTACATCTTCAAGAATCATGCATGCTTCCTCATAGGGCAATATCGACTGCACCAGCATCACTGCTGCCCAGGGCACGCAGATCACGCGCCATTTCCTGGCCCGTCTGGTAACGCACTTCTATATCCTTGGCCAACGCGCGATCAATAATCGCAGCGAGGGCTTCAGACACGGCTGGATTATAAGTACGCACCTCTGGGTGTGCCTCATTTGCAATCCGGAACATCAGTTGGGCCATGGAATCACCCGAGAACGGCAGGTGTCCGCTGACCATTTGATAGAGAGTAACACCGAGCGAAAAAATATCGGAACGGCCATCGATTTTCTTGCCAGCGAGTTGCTCAGGCGACATATAACTAGGCGTACCCAGCACCATCCCGGTCTTGGTCCGTGACGAGTCGGTGATACGGGCAATGCCGAAGTCGGTCACCTTGACCTGATCCGACTCAGGCTCGTACATGATATTGGCGGGCTTGATGTCGCGGTGCACCACATTATTGCCATGAGCATAAGACAGCGCATCGGCCACGCGGGCGATAATGCTGGTCACCTTGCCAACCTCTAAAAGCGCGCCCGGCTTGGTGTAAGGGACCAGATCACGGCCTTTAAGGAACTCCATGGCGATATAGGCCAGATCATGCTCCTCGCCAGCGTCATACATGGTGACGATATTCGGGTGATTGAGACGCCCTGCGGTTTCGGCCTCACGGAAGAAACGCTCTTTTACGTCAACCAGTTCATCCTCATCAAACTCCTGCGACAAGGCCATGGTCTTGATGG
>DATJIB010000180.1:0-11714 GCA_035493575.1 Rhodocyclaceae bacterium
AGCTATTGCACTTGAATTGGGCGCGCAGGGCGCGACGGTCATCGGCACGGCAACCTCTGAAGCCGGTGCGGCAGATATTCAAAAAGCGCTGGATGAAGCCGGCGTCACCGGCTGGGGCGCAGTTCTGAATGTGACTGATGCGGCCTTGGCTGAAGCCTTTGTTGGCGAAGTCGAAAAGAAATATGGCGCCATCTCGGTGCTGGTCAATAACGCAGGTATCACTCGCGACAACCTTGCCATGCGCATGAAGGATGACGAGTGGGACAGCGTCATCGATACCAACCTCAAGGCCGTGTTCCGCATGTGTAAGCTGGTCATGCGCGGAATGATGAAGGCCCGTACCGGCCGCATCATCAGCATAACTTCAGTGGTCGGCGAAGCTGGCAATCCAGGTCAGGCCAACTACGCTGCCGCCAAGGCTGGCGTCGCTGGCATGAGCCGTGCGCTGGCGCAGGAATTGGGTAGCCGCAACATCACCGTAAACTGTGTGGCGCCGGGATTTATCGATACCGATATGACCCGCAGCCTAGCAGATGCCCAGAAAGATGCGCTGCAACAAAAGATTCCGCTTGGCCGTTTAGGTTCGGCACAGGAAATCGCCGGGACCGTGGCTTTCCTTGCCAGCCCAGCGGCTTCCTACATTACTGGCGAAACGATCAATGTAAATGGTGGCATGTATATGGCCTGATCCATGTTTGACAGTGCCGTTACAGCACAGTCAAATAGGCCGTTTCTGTTAGAATAGAAAAGTTTTCTCATATACCCAAATCGGGAAGGAGTTATAGATGGACAACCTCGAACAACGCGTTAAGAAGATCGTCGCTGAACAACTGGGCGTCAACGAAGCAGATATCAAGACCGACTCTTCATTTGTTGATGATCTTGGCGCTGATTCGCTGGATACCGTTGAGCTGGTGATGGCACTCGAAGAAGAATTCGAATGCGAAATCCCTGACGAAGAAGCTGAGAAGATCACCAGCGTTCAGCAGGCGATCGACTACATCAACAAGAATCTGAAGTAAGTCACACTTAGTCCTGGAGCACACCTTGTCACGCCGCAGAGTCGTCGTGACCGGCTTGGGTATCATCTCGCCGGTCGGTAACACCGTTACAGAAGCTTGGAACAATATCATCGCCGGCAAGAGCGGCATAGGGCGGATTACCCGCTTTGATGCTTCTGCGTTTTCAGCGCAGATTGCTGGTGAAGTCAAAGACTTTGATTCCAGTCTGTACATTTCCCCTAAGGAAGCACGCCGTATGGATACCTTTATCCATTACGGTCTGGCGGCTGGTATTCAGGCCATCAAGGATTCCGGGATAGAAGTGACTGAAGCCAATGCCGAGCGCATTGGTGTCAATATCGGCTCGGGCATTGGCGGTTTGCCGATGATTGAAGAAACCGGTGCAGATTATGCTGCGGGCGGTCCGCGCAAGATTTCGCCGTTCTTCATCCCGGGTACGATCATCAACATGATCTCCGGCAATCTGTCCATCATGCATGGCCTCAAAGGGCCGAACATCTCTGTGGTAACAGCCTGCACAACGGGTTTGCACGCCATTGGGCTGTCCGCGCGTATGATCGAATACGGCGATGCTGATGTGATGATTTGCGGTGGTGCCGAAGCTACCGTCACCCCTCTGGCGATTGGTGGTTTTGCTTCCGCCAAGGCCTTGTCGACACGTAACGATGATCCAGCCACTGCCAGCCGTCCTTGGGACACGGGCCGTGATGGCTTCGTTCTTGGCGAAGGCGCGGGTGTGCTGGTGATCGAAGAATACGAACATGCCAAGAAGCGCGGCGCCAAGATTTATGCCGAGCTGGCTGGTTTCGGCATGACGGGCGATGCCTTCCACATGACCGCACCGGATACCGATGGACCTAAACGTTCCATGCTCGCCGCCATGAAGAATGCCGGCGTGAATCCGGATCAGGTTCAATATTTGAACGCGCACGGGACCTCAACTCCCTTGGGCGACAAGAACGAAACCAATGCCATCAAGCTGGCATTTGGCGATGCGGCCAAGGGCCTGGTTGTGAATTCAACCAAGTCAATGACCGGGCATTTGCTGGGTGGCGCGGGTGGCTTGGAGTCGGCCTTTACGGTTCTGGCGGTCCATCATCAGATTTCGCCACCGACTATCAATATCTTTGAGCAGGATCCGGAGTGCGATCTCGATTACTGCGCCAATACGGCACGTGACATGAAGATTGATGTCGCGCTGAAGAACAACTTCGGTTTCGGCGGCACCAACGGTAAGCTGGCTTTCAAGCGTATTTAAGCCGATAGCGATGCAGTTGCCGCTGACGCTGCAACTCAAACCATCGCGGATTTATCTGATTGTTCTGGCGAGCGGCCACACCTTAGCGGGTGTGGCCGTTTGTCTTTTAGGCTGGCCTTGGCTGATATGTACTGCTTTGGTGTTGCTGCTGGTGTTGTTGCTGCAGCGAAGCTGGCGCCAGGTTTTAAACGGGCCAAGTGCGGTTCTGCTTAGGGCCGACGGCAAGCTGGACCTGCTGATGCCAGATGCTTCATCCGCTCTAGTCGAAGTCGCCACCGACAGCCTTGTGCTGCCATGGCTGGTGATTGTGCATCTGCATGGCGAAAGCAAACTCCCGCCTTTGGTGATCTGGCCCGACGCTTTAGCTGGCGCTGACGATCATCGTCAATTACGCCTCTGGCTGAAGTGGTGCGCAGCACTGCCAGAAAAGGCCTGAGTGCTTAGTTACGACGCGGCGGAATCACGGTTTCCATGGCGCGTGGCAAAGTATCTGGATAGTCGGTACTGAAATGCAGGCCACGGCTCTCGTGACGACGCTGCGCGCTGCGGATGATCAAATGGGCTGTGAGCACCAAGTTACGCAGTTCTATCAAGTCATTTGAAATGCGGAAGTTGGCGTAGTAATCATCGATTTCACGCTCCAGCAAACGGATGCGATGCATCGCGCGTTCAAGACGCTTGTTGGTACGAACGATGCCAACATAGTCCCACATGAATCGACGCAGTTCGTCCCAGTTGTGTGAAATCACGATGGCCTCATCGGCATTCGAGACTCGGCTTTCATCCCAGTCCGGCAGCGGAGGGGCGGTCGCAATAGGTTGCGCCAGAATATCTTCGGCCGCTGCAGCGCTGAATACCAGGCACTCAAGCAGTGAGTTGCTGGCGAGTCGATTGGCGCCATGCAGGCCGGTATATGCGGTTTCACCCACGGCATAAAGCCCTGGCAAATCAGTACGCGCAGACAAATCGGTAACGACGCCACCGCAGGTGTAATGCGCCGCGGGTACGACCGGAATCGGTTGCTTGCTGATGTCGATGCCGAACTCAAGGCAGCGCGCGTAGATGGTGGGGAAGTGCTCGTGCAGGAACTCTGGCGTCTTGTGCGTCATGTCCAGAAAGACACAATCCAGGCCGCGCTTTTTCATCTCAAAGTCGATCGCGCGTGCCACCACATCGCGCGGTGCGAGTTCGGCGCGCTCATCGTGATTGGGCATAAAGCGGGTGCCATCCGGCAAGCGCAAGATTCCGCCTTCGCCGCGCATCGCTTCCGTAATCAAAAAGGACTTGGCGTGCGGGTGGTACAAGCAGGTTGGATGGAATTGAATGAATTCCATATTGGCGACGCGGCAACCGGCGCGATATGCCATGGCAATGCCGTCTCCGGTAGCCGTATCCGGATTGGTCGTGTAAAGATAAACTTTACCCGCACCACCCGTGGACAGCACGGTATGGGTTGCGCCGATAGTGACAACTTCGTCATTATCTATATCCAGAACATAGGCTCCGACACAGCGTTTGCTGCCGCCGGTGATATGCGTTGAGTTGAGCAAGTCGACGGCAATATGGCGCTCAAACACCGTGATGTTTGGGTGCTGCCGGACTTGCTCGATCAGCGTAGTTTGCACGGCCGCACCGGTTGCATCGGCGGCGTGAATGATGCGGCGTTGGCTATGGCCGCCTTCACGAGTTAAATGAAACCCTAGTTCAGTTTCATTGTCTGTGGTGAAAGGCACGCCAAGTTCAATCAGCCATTCGATCGCGGCCTTGCTGTTCTCAACCACAAAGCGCGTGGCGTCGGCATCGCAAAGCCCGGCGCCGGCAACTAATGTGTCGTCCACATGCGCGGCAACCGTGTCTTGCGGATCCAGTACTGCTGCGATACCGCCTTGTGCCCAGGCCGAAGCTGAGTCAGCCAATGTACGTTTACTTACCAAGGCCACGCGGCGGCTTGCGGCAAGGCGCAGAGCAAGGGACTGACCGGCCAGACCGCTGCCGATGATAAGCACATCGAAATGGGGCATAGTGAAGGCGATAACTCACAAATAGGTCGGAAAATATACCACGCTCACTGAACTAATCCGACATGCTGGCGTCTATGTGTACATCTAGGAGATGGATCAGCTGGGTGGTATTCAGGGAGGCTGGCCGGGGTAGGTAGGACTGAGTCACAGCTGGGCTCGGGTATACTTGCTCTTTACGTAAATCAAAAAAATACAAATCAGGCCATGAAAGACCACGAAGCGGATCAGGCGCTCGTTGAGCGTGTTCAAAGAGGCGACAAGCAGGCTTTCGGGCTGCTTGTGTCGAAGTATCAGCGCAAGCTGATACGCCTGATCGGGCGGCTGATTCGTGATCCTGCAGAAGTTGAGGATGTAGCACAGGAAGCTTTTGTAAAAGCCTATAGAGCTTTGCCGAACTTCCGTGGCGATAGCGCGTTCTATACGTGGCTATACAGAATTGGGGTGAATACAGCCAAGAACTGGCTGGCGACGCAGGGGCGTAGAGCACCGACGACAACTGGTTTCGACAGTGAAATGGCGGAAGGTTTTGACGACGCCGATTTGCTGCGCGATGCGGATACGCCTGAGCGCGTACTCATGTCGAAACAGATTGGTGCAACGGTGAATAGTGCGATGGACGCACTGCCCGAAGATTTAAGGTCGGCGATCATGCTGCGCGAGATCGAAGGCCTGAGTTACGAAGAGATCGCGCAGATTATGGATTGTCCGATCGGTACGGTGCGGTCTCGCATTTTCCGTGCGCGTGAGGCAATTTCCCAGAAACTGCGTCCTCTACTTGATACGGCGCCTGATAAACGGTGGTGAAATATGAATGAGCAACTGTCTGCCCTGATGGATGGCGAACTCGATGCTGAAGAGGCCACGCTGGTTTTTGCGCGCCTCAAGGCGAGCGAGCAGAGCCGCCAGAGCTGGAGCGACTACCATCTGGTCGGCGATGCCTTGCGCAGTCCTGACTATCTTGAGTCGGATCTGACCGCGCGCGTAATGGAAGCGCTGCTCGAAGAGCCTGTTGTATTGGCGCCACCTCAATCGCATTCACGCCCAAGATTGCAGCGAGCCTTGGCCATGGCTGCGTCGGTTGCCGGTGTAGCAGTCGTGTCGGCAGTTGTTTGGACCGGTCGTACAGGTGCTGTCGCTGACGTTGCCAAGGCCCCTCTCGATAGGGCTGCAATGCAAATGGCTAGCGCCAATATGCAGGAATACCTTATCGCTCATCAGAGCCAATCCCCGAATAGCAGCATGCAGGGCGCTGCCCGTTATATCAAGACGGTTTCAGTTGAAACCAGCGCAGGTGCTCGTTGATGAATCTGCAGGTCGCTAGAATTGCCGCGATTGCCGTACTGCAACTGGCTAGCAGTGCTGCGGTGCTGGCCAAGGATGGTGACCCGGGTCCCATCTTGTTAAAGGCCGTCAATGCGACGCAACGCCTGAACTACAGCGGCGTGTTTGTGTATCGACACGGGAGCGTCAGCGAGAGTTCGCGCATTGCTCACTTTGTCGATGGCGGCAAGGAGTTTGAGCATCTGGAAGTTCTGGATGGCAGCCCGCGCGAAGTGATACGCGAGGGGGATGAAGTCAAATGCTATATGCCGGAGTCGCGCACCGTTTTTATTGAGAAGCGTAGTGAGCGGCGAACCTTCCCGGCCATTTTGCCGGCCTCGCTGACGAGCCTTTCTGAGTTTTACGATATCAGCAAAGGTACGCCAGCCCGTGTTGCCGGGCTGGAGACGCAGGCTATCGTGCTTGAGCCGCGTGACGAGTATCGCTACGCTCATCAATTCTGGATCGACAATGCGAGCGGTTTGTTGGTCAAGGCAACCCTCAGTGACGACAGGCATGAAGTACTGGAAAGTTTTGCCTTCACCGAGCTGAAGATAGGTGGTCCGAACGACTATGAGCGCATGAAAGTGCGCTTGGCACCGAATGAGGACTGGAAGGTTCACCATGTCTCCGCGCGAGAAAGTGCCCGCGCCGACGAAGGCAATTGGATTTTTAAAAACAGCCTGCCAGGATTTCGCCGCAGTGCCGGCATGCGCAGGCAAGTGCGTTTGAATACGCCGGAAAGTTTGCACTTCATGTTTTCGGATGGATTGGCGGCCGTGTCGGTGTTTATTGAACCGCTCGCCAGCCCGACGACCAAGGCTGATGGCAATGTGGTCAATATGGGCGCCATCAATGCCTATCGCCGCATCATTGGTGATTACCAAATCCTAGTGATGGGTGAGGTGCCTCCTGCTGCGGTCAAGCGCTTGGGTGATGGCATTGAGTTGCGCAGGAAGCAGTAATTAGCAGTGAGTGTAGGGCGGCGCTGTAATGTGCGCAGCGCGAATTTGTTTGCATTTGGAGGCAAAGCGCTTATGAAAAAACTGGTAATTGGTTTGTTTTTGACAACAGCAATGCAATGGGGCTTGGCGCAGACGCGCGAGTTGCCCGATTTCACCGATTTGGTGGAAAAGCAGGGTGGGGCAGTGGTGAACGTCAGTACCACTCAGACTATCCGCAGTAACGGTAATGCCATCCAGGGTTTCCCTTTCGATCAGGACGATCCTGCATTCGAAATCTTCAAGCGGCTTTTCCCCCGCCAACCAGGTGCGCCTGGTGCTCCTCGGGAATATCAAAATCGATCTTTAGGTTCCGGTTTCATCCTCAGCGCGGACGGCTATGTGCTGACCAATGCGCATGTCATTGATGCGGCTGACGAGGTTGTAGTCAAGCTCAATGATAATCGTGAGTTCAAGGCGCGCGTGATCGGAGCTGATCGCTTGACCGACGTGGCCTTGCTCAAGATCGATGCGAGCGGCCTGCCGGCCGTCAAGATAGGCGATCCGAGCCGGTTGCGTGTCGGTGAATGGGTGTTTGCGATTGGTTCGCCTTTTGGTCTCGAGCAGACGGTGACGGCCGGTATCGTGAGTGCCAAGGGGCGCTCATTGCCAGATGATAACTACGTCCCTTTCATTCAGACCGATGTGGCCATCAATCCGGGCAGTTCAGGTGGCCCCTTGTTCAATATGAAGGGTGAAGTTGTCGGTATCAACTCGCAGATTTACTCCCGTTCAGGGGGGTATATGGGTTTGGCCTTTGCGATTCCAATTGATCTGGCTTTTGATGTCCAGCAGCAGCTGAGGCAAAGCGGGAAGGTTAGCCGGGGACGTATTGGTGTATCGATTCAGGAGGTCAGTAAAGATCTGGCCGAGTCATTTGGACTGCCCAAGGCGGCGGGTGCATTGATTGGTTCTGTCGAAAAAGGAGGCCCAGCAGAGAAGGGTGGCTTGTTGCCGGGCGATGTTATTCTGCGTTTCGACGGTAAGCCGATTTCTCAATCCGGGGACTTGCCGCGCATTGTCGGATTAACTAAACCTGGCAGTAAAGTGCCGGTTCAGGTCTGGCGGGCCGGGGCGTCCAAAGAGCTGAGCGTGCTCGTTGGGGAAATGCCAGTTGATGAAAAAATTATTGCCAATGCAGCGAAGCGCCAGAACAGAAATGCACCAGCAGCGGCCAATCGGCTCGGTTTGGTATTGCGCGAGCTCAGTGTCGAACAGAAACATAGCCTCGGGGTGGCGGGTGGTTTGCTGGTTGAAGAGGTCAGGAACGGCGCTCCTCGTACCGACTTGCGCTCTGGTGATGTTTTGCTGTCTATGGTGGTCAAAGGCAAGCAAATAGAGCTAAGTTCGGTTGAACAATTCAATGGCTTACTTGCCAAGACCGGGGCACACGAAATCGTTACCCTGTGGGTGCGTCGTGGCGACAACCAGATATTTGTCACGATCAAAGGTGTGGCAAGCAAAAAGCCGCAGGCGGCTGAGGAGACCAACAACTGAGCGCGTTGCAATTGGAGACTGGGGTACCGAGACTGACCCTGTACTGGCGCGAGTACTGCCATCTTTGCCATGACATGCTTGCCCAGTTGCTGGCATTGCGTGACGAGTTGGGCGGGGAGGCGGTATTTTCCGTTGATATCGTTGATATTGACGCTGATTCAGCCCTTGAGCCACTGTACGACGAGCTGGTGCCGGTACTGTCCGGAGCCGCTGGAGAACTCTGTCACTACCATCTGAACCCCGATTCAGTACGTGCTTATCTGGCCGAAATCCGCTAAAATTCAGGGTATTCCGCCAGTTTTGGCATGCAAGGAAAAAGGTGTCTGCAAAGACACCTTTTTTGTTGGATATTTCTCTTCGTACGCATGAAACATATACGCAATTTCTCCATCATTGCCCACATCGACCACGGCAAATCCACCTTGGCCGACCGTATCATCCAACGCTGCGGCGGTTTGTCCGATCGTGAAATGGAGTCGCAAGTACTTGACTCCATGGATTTGGAGAAGGAGCGCGGGATTACCATCAAGGCACAGACTGCTGCACTCAGCTACAAAGCGCGCGATGGCGAAATCTACAATCTGAATCTGATCGATACTCCTGGCCACGTCGACTTTTCCTATGAGGTCTCACGCAGCCTGTCAGCCTGCGAGGGCGCTCTGTTGGTCGTGGATGCATCCCAAGGCGTGGAGGCCCAGACCGTCGCCAATTGCTACACCGCCATTGAGCTGGGCGTTGAAGTTGTGCCTGTCTTGAACAAAATGGATCTGCCTTCGGCTGATCCGGACAACGCCCGCCAGGAAATCGAAGATGTCATCGGTATCGATGCGACAGAGGCAGTACCGTGCTCGGCCAAGAGTGGCATGGGCATTGATGATGTCATCGAGGCCGTCATTGCCCGCATCCCGGCACCCGTAGGCGACCCTACCGCGCCAGTGCAGGCATTGATCATTGACTCCTGGTTCGATAACTACGTCGGCGTGGTCATGCTGGTGCGTGTGATGCAAGGCACGCTGAAGCTAAAAGACAGAATCCGTCTGATGTCGACCGGTGCCAATCACTTGTGCGAACAGCTGGGTGTGTTCTCGCCCAAGACAGTCCAGCTCAAGGAGCTTGCGGCCGGCCAGGTGGGCTTTGTCATCTCCGGTATCAAGGAGCTCAAGGCCGCCAAGGTCGGCGATACCGTCACGACGGTGGATCGCCCGGCCAGCGAGCCATTACCCGGGTTCAAGGAAATCAAGTCGCAGGTGTTCGCCGGTCTATATCCGGTCGAAGCCAACCAGTATGACAATTTGCGTGACTCGCTGGAAAAGTTGCAGCTCAATGATGCCTCGCTGCAATACGAGCCAGAAGTCTCCCAGGCCTTGGGTTTCGGTTTCCGCTGCGGCTTCCTGGGTCTGTTGCACATGGAAATTGTGCAGGAGCGTCTGGAGCGTGAGTTCGACATGGATCTCATCACCACGGCGCCGACCGTTGTGTATGAGGTGCTGATGCGCGATGGTTCGCTGGTTCAGGTGGAAAACCCAGCCAAGCTGCCCGATGTGACCAAGATGGAAGAGGTACGTGAGCCCATCATTACCGCCAAGATTTTCGTGCCGCAGGAGTACCTGGGTTCGGTGATCACCTTGTGCGAAGCTAAGCGGGGTGTACAGGTTGACCTCGCCTATCACGGCCGCCAAGTTCAATTGACCTACGACATGCCGATGGCTGAAGTCGTGATGGATTTCTTCGACAAGCTGAAGTCAGTATCGCGTGGCTATGCTTCGCTGGATTACGACTTCAAGGAGTATCGCGCGGCCGATGTAGTCAAGCTGGATGTACTGATCAATAGCGAAAAAGTCGACGCGCTGTCCTTGATCGTGCATCGTGCCAACGCGCCTTATCGTGGTCGCGAGCTGGCTTCCAAGATGCGTGAACTGATTCCTCGTCAGATGTATGACGTGGCAATTCAAGCGGCGATTGGCTCCAATATCGTCGCGCGTGAGAACGTGAAAGCCATGCGCAAGGATGTGCTGGCCAAATGCTATGGCGGCGATATCAGTCGTAAGAAAAAGTTACTAGAGAAGCAAAAGGCCGGTAAAAAGCGTATGAAGCAAGTGGGGCGGATTGAGATTCCCCAGGAGGCATTCCTCGCTGTACTCAGAGTCGGAGACAAGTAAGTTATGAATTTTGCACTGATCCTTTTGTTGCTCTGCCTGCTGACAGGTGCTTTGTGGGCAGCGGACAAGTTTTACTTCAGCAAGAAGCGTATTGAGGGCGAGCCAGAGCCTGCCTGGGTAGAGTGGGGCGCCAGTTTTTTCCCGGTTATTCTGGCCGTATTTTTCTTGCGCTCGTTTGTGCTTGAGCCTTTCAAGATTCCTTCCGGTTCCATGATCCCGACGCTGTTGGTTGGCGACTTCATCCTGGTCAATAAATTTACGTTCGGCATTCGCCTGCCAGTCATCAATAAAAAAGTGGTGAACATCAACGAACCGGAGCGTGGCGACGTCATTGTGTTCCGCTATCCGCTTAACCCGTCGCTGGATTACATCAAGCGCGTGGTGGGTGTGCCCGGAGACAAAATTGTGTATCGCCACAAGCGTTTGACAATCAATGGCGAAGAGGTCGCGATGAAGCAGGTAGAGGATTTCATGGCAGCTGGATTGGCCTATGTCCCGCGTTACTCCGAAACGCTGGGCAAAGCGCAACATGACATTCTGATTGACCCGCAGTCGCCGCCGTATATTCGTCGGGACCAGATTT
The DNA here is from genome assembly GCA_035493575.1 of Rhodocyclaceae bacterium. Classification (GTDB taxonomy): domain Bacteria; phylum Pseudomonadota; class Gammaproteobacteria; order Burkholderiales; family Rhodocyclaceae. The sequence goes on from DATJIB010000180.1 coordinate 10,862, forward strand.
CACAGCATGGTTATAGCGATAATTGTCAATACAATAGCGAGGGCGTGAGTTGTGAAGTACCGGCAGGCCACTATTTTGTGATGGGTGATAACCGTGACAACTCTCAGGACAGCCGCTATTGGGGTTTTGTGCCGGAAGAAAACATTGTTGGTAAAGCATTCTTTATTTGGTTCAACTCGTCTTTTGACTTCAAGCGTTTAGGTGGCTTTCACTAGAAAGGGGCAGATATGAACGAATTGCGTCGTAGCCGACAAACAGGGCTTTCTTTAGTCCAACTAATACTGGTTCTCATTCTCGTCGGCGTGGTTGCCCTGCTCGGGTTCAAAGTCACACCAGAGTACATTGAGTACTTCAAAATCAAGGCGGACGTGAATGCCGTTGCGCAAGAGGCAAATAGCAAACCAAATGCGACGGTCGCGGATGTGCGGATGCATTTTGACCGTCGTGCTGAAATAGATCACTTGCGAGATTTTAGTAGTGCCGACCTGGATGTCAGCAAGGATGGCAATGAGATTGTAGTGTCTTTCTCCTATCAGCGTAAGGTTCACTTGTTCAAGAACATCAGTGTGCTGATCGATTTTGAAGGCACTTCGGCTAAGTAATGCAACTGCAACTTCATCTGCTTGAGCGGGGGCTGGGCTACAAGTTTACCGAGCGCGGTTTGCTGCAACAGGCAATGACGCATCGGAGCTTTGGCACTCCGCATTACGAGCGCTTGGAGTTTTTGGGCGACAGCATGCTCAACTGTGTCATCGCGGCGCAGCTGTTTGCGCGCTTTCCAGCTTTGCGAGAAGGTGATCTGTCACGTTTGCGTGCCAATTTGGTTCGCCAGGATACCCTGCATCAGATTGCA
>DATJIB010000181.1:0-5083 GCA_035493575.1 Rhodocyclaceae bacterium
CGTTATTCATTACCCACATCCATCGCAACCAGCGTGCCCGCGATGCGCGCCTTGCCGATATGCGCCAGCGTGCAATCGAAGAAGAACACATTGTGCGCATGGGGTTGTTGGCCTCGGGTGCGGCCCACGAGCTCAGCACTCCGCTGTCCACCCTGGCAGTGATTCTGGGCGACTGGAAACATCTGCCTTCCCTCAAAAGTGATCCGGACGTACTGCAAGAAGTGGATGAAATGCAGACCCAGGTGCAACGCTGCAAGGCCATCGTCACAGGCATTTTGCTTTCCGCCGGCGAAGCCCGTGGCGAAGACCCCACCGAAACCACGGTCCAGACATTCCTGGACGAACTGGTTGCTGAGTGGCAACAAACACGCTCTGTCGGCAGCTTCACTTACGAAAACAATTTTGGCGAAGATGTACTGATTGTTGCCGATCCGGCATTCAAGCAGACCATCTGCAATGTGCTGGACAATGCACTCGAGGCCTCGCCAAAATGGATAGGTCTCAAGGCCACGCGTAGTGCGGATAGTTTATTGCTGGCAATCAGCGATGATGGCCCGGGCTTTCCCGAAGAGATGCTGGAGCGCTTAGGCAAGCCCTATCAATCCAGCAAAGGACGCGCTGGCAGCGGCCTGGGCCTGTTTCTGGTCGTCAATGTCGTGCGCACCCTGGGCGGCACCGTGGCGGCACGCAATCTGCCTGAAGGCGGCGCAGTGGTTACGCTATCCTTACCTCTGGCTGCAATCCAACTAGAAGGCAACGAAGCGGCCGATAATATCGGCTGAACAAGTATCAAGCATGGCGCCAGAATCCAACATGACCCACCCCGAAAATGCCACCGAGCGGCAACTGCTGATCGTTGAAGATGATGCGGCTTTTAGTCGCACGCTGGGGCGATCTTTTGAGCGACGCGGATACTCAGTGATCTATGCCGACAGCTTGGAAGCCGTTACAGCATTGTTGCCGCAACACCTGCCAAGCTATGCTGTCGTGGATTTGAAGCTCGCCGGCAAAGCATCTGGTCTGGCCTGTGTGCAGGCCCTGCATGCGCACAATCCCGATATGTTGATTGTCGTCCTGACCGGTTTTGCCAGCATTGCTACAGCGGTTGAAGCAATCAAGCTAGGCGCTTGTCATTATCTGGTCAAACCATCCAATACCGATGACATTGAAGCGGCTTTCAAGAATGCCGATGGCGATACGGAAATTGACGTGACACAGCGCGCCACCTCGATCAAGACCTTGGAATGGGAACGCATCCACGAGACCCTGGCCGCCACCGACTTCAATATCTCGGAAACAGCACGACGCTTAGGCATGCATCGCCGCACGCTGGCGCGCAAGCTGGAAAAACAGCGCGTTAAATAAGGCTAGGCAGCGATGCGGTTAAACGCAATACGCTGCTGCCGAAAATCCTGCTCCGCCTGCCGACGCTGATTTTCGTTGCTGCTATTTGCCAGATTCGGTCCAATAGCTTCTGTTTGCGAAACGATCTCAACCGGATTAACCACATCCAGCGAGACTGAAGTGCTAATAGGCCGAGCCAAACGCAAGCCATTATCGACCACGTTATTGAACGCGGCTACCGAGCTGGCAGTAGCCGGATTGGCAGCAACCAGATTGGCTTGCTCAAACGATGTGTTAGGGGCGTTAGTCGGCGCCGCAGCCGTATCCGTTGCTGTTGTCGTCGCAGGTGCGGCTACCGTTGCTTGTGTCGAAGCGGCGGACGTAGCCGTTACTATCGCATCTTCTTGTGCAGCTACTGCCGTCGTTGCATCCGCTGCACGGGTAGCCGGCTGAGTTTGCAGCAATGGAGGCTGTGCTTCAGCGGCGATCACGGGTAATCGATTCGTCGCTGCTGTAATCGCATCCTCCAATGCACTCTCCGCCAGACTGCGGCGTAGCGCGTTGTTCACTTCAACCAGATTAGGTACCACAGGCGTAATCGCGCCAACGCTAGCGACCGAAGTCGAGCTCGCTAGATCTGCGGCGGTTAGCGGCAAACTACTCGTCTGCTGGGCCGATAAAAGCGCTGCCTCAATTACCCCAGCGACACCAGAGAGTTGATCTGTTGTAGAAGCTGCATCGCTGCTCACTGCTGCACCCAATGCCTGCTGATCCAGCTGAAGTTGCACGGTCTCATCTGTCGTGGCGCTGGGCTGCACCGTAATACCCAATTGAGCCAACGAGTCCTGTACGGGTGTCGGAGCATTGGATTGAGTATTCGTATCAACCGTCGCACTATCGAACAAACTCACCACTGCTGGCGACGATGTGGCAGTTGAAGAACTATTGAACAACTCAACAAAGTTCTGGGTCGAATTCAATATGTCTGTATTGCCGGATGCGCTCAAATCGGCCAGTGCCGATAACAATTGACCGTTATCCGACAAAGTCACTAGGGTCGAGTCTTGAGCTTCTGCAGCGCCAGGCAAAGCCAATACATCAGTCTGCGGCGACGTCACGGCGAGCGCGCTGATAGCAGCAGGCCCGAGAATGGCTGCAGCCGGCAAGGTACTGGAAACGGATTCAATTGCCACGGTCTTATTCCTAGACAGGATCGACCTTAGTATGGCGAGCTTAGAGCCTGAAAGTTCATGCCTTACGGCACTTTCAGAATACGCCGTCAGCTCCCGCCTACAAACGATTGCGATAGCACTGACAGTTTGTGTGAGAGAACAGTTTCAGACTATGAATAACTCTTTCGCAGGCCACTCGCATGCGCCTATGTCATTTCCTTTCCCTGATCAGAAAATCCATAGCCGCCTGGATAGATGACTACGCCTCCAGCATGGGCGCAGCCATTGCCTACTACACACTTTTTTCGATCGCACCTTTGTTGATCATTGTGATCGCTGTAGGCGGTGCGGTCTTTGGACCTGAAGCAGTGGAGGGAGAAATCGTTGCCCAGTTGTCCGGGCTGATCGGTGTGGAAGGCGCGATGGGCGTGCAAGGGCTGATACGCAGCGCCTCACAGCCGGTGCATGGCACCGTGGCAACCATGATCAGCATTGCCTTCCTTTACATCGGCGCCACCAGTGTTTTCAGTGAGCTGCAAAACGCGCTTAATCGAATCTGGCGCTCACCTGCAACCCAAAATCGTACCGGCCTGTGGAATCTGCTGCGCATACGCGTGCTGTCATTCGGGCTTATCCTCGGACTCGGCTTTCTGATGCTGGTCTCCCTCGTCATCAGCGCCGCCCTGGCTGCCCTTTCCTACTGGGCCAACCGGATCTTGCCGGCATGGGAAGTGGTGCTGCAGATCATAAACGTGATGGTGTCCTGGGGTATTACCACCCTGCTCTTCGCCATGATTTACAAACTCATGCCGCAAGCCAAAATCGCCTGGCGCGATGTGTGGCTGGGTGCCCTGGTGACTTCGGCACTATTTGAAGTTGGCAAGATCGCCATCGGCTTATATGTAGGCACGAGCAGCCTGACTTCCGCCTACGCAGCGGCCGGCTCGCTCGTGGTATTGCTGGTATGGGTTTATTACTCGGCCCAGATTTTCCTGCTTGGCGCAGAGTTCACCTGGGTCTTCGCCAATGATCGTATTGCAAGAGAAAGTGCCGGAGAATAAAAACCTACCGCCCCAGAACTGGAGTCGGTAGGTTTGGCGTGGCTAATTAGCCGTGCTGATTGCTCTTCTTGCTTTGGCTTTGACCGCCGGTACTTTGATTGCCACCTTGCTTGCTGCCGCTTTGTTGATTCTGCTGGCCTTGGGAACCTTGATTACCTTGCTGCTTTTGCTGATCGCTCTTTTGGCCTTGTTGATGTTGATTGCTCATCATGTATCTCCTGTAGAACATAGGAAGGCGACATGCCATCCTTGTTTAACTGTGAGCAATCCACGTTCCTGACTCCCGATCAAAAAACATCAATTTTTTGTAGCACTTCTTGCAACACTTTGTAGTTTTGACCCATTCATTTGGCATCAGACTGCCACTTTTCTGAATAGCAAGACGAGCCGTCGGGCCAGTTGCAACTCCCGACAGTTTGATCGGCTGCTATAACCTCATCAAGATGCTTAGCAACAGTGGCGGGTAGTACCAACCAAGCATTCGGCACTGATTCGAACGGCGCCAAACCACTGAGGATGTTCTGCACTTTCGCGGCACAAAATAGCGGCATGGTACCGCCCGCCGCGTCCACACGTGCTTTGATCGCCGCAAAATGATCGGGAGAGAGCTGGAAACGATAAGTCTGAACGTCGGGGCCATCCTCAAGCTGGAAGCGAATGTAATCCTGCAGACTAATACCTAGCCAATCTGCTTGGGACTGTCGGGTGGATTTGTAACTACCCGCCGGGTCCAGCAAAAAACTTCCAGCAAACATGCCGGCATGATTCATTTTTATATTGTCGTTAACGACAACCACCACCTCTTGCGGTCCAGGCTCAGCCACTTTGAGCGAGGCTGGATATTCACGGGTGAAACTAGGTGATGGACTATGCGGAATACGCGCCGCCGTTGAGCACGCGGAAAGCATAGCGCCGAGAATGATTACGCTGCATATTTGTATGGCATGACGATATGTAGCGTTGTTCATTTAAGCCCTCACAGCTGGCGCTTCACTCCCACTCAATCGTGGCCGGTGGCTTACCCGAAATATCGTAGACCACGCGATTGATACCGCGCACTTCATTGATGATGCGGTTGGATACCTTGCCAAGCAGGCTGTATGGCAGCTCAGCCCAGTGTGCGGTCATGAAGTCGCTGGTGACCACAGCACGCAGTGCCACCACATATTCGTAGGTACGGCCATCACCCATCACGCCTACGCTCTTGACAGGCAAGAACACGGCAAAGGCTTGCGAAGTTTTTTCGTACCAGCTCTTACCATCGCTGACATCAACGGTATTGCGCAACTCTTCAATGAAGATGGCATCGGCGCGTCGCAGCAGATCCGCGAAATCCTTCTTCACTTCGCCGAGGATGCGCACACCCAGGCCTGGGCCTGGGAATGGATGACGATAGACCAGCTCCGGCGCAAGGCCCAGCGCTACGCCCAGCTCACGCACTTCATCCTTGAACAGCTCACGCAAGGGCTCAAGCAATTTGAGATTCAATGTTTCTGGTAAGCCACC
>DATJIB010000182.1:0-6960 GCA_035493575.1 Rhodocyclaceae bacterium
TTTTGTATGACTTGAAAAAGAAGGACAACGGCGGCACAAAGTGGCTCAAGGACATGCGTCAGTGGTGGCGCAAAAGCGGGCGTGATTTGCAGATGCCCGTTGATGGCGTTTCTGGCGCGACCCGCGCACCAGGCGAGCACACCTTGAGCTTTGCACCAGGCAATTTGCCAGCCGGCGAATATCAGCTGGTGATTGAAGCCGCGCGCGAAGCCGGTGGCCGAGAGGTTGTAAAAATTCCATTCGTGTGGCCACCCAAGTCTTCAAAAGCAAGCACGGCCCAAGGCAAGGAAGAGCTGGGCAACGTGTCCGTACAGGTCAAACCCTGATTTCAAGGAGCAAGCATGAACGCTATATATAAGAAAGTTGTTCTGTCGGTGCTGCTGGCGGGTCTGTTCCCAATGACTGCTCATGCACACCGTACCTGGTTACTGCCTTCGTCCACTGTACTTGAAGGCAAGGAGCCTTGGATTACCGTTGATGCAGCTGTTTCGGAGGATCTTTTTGACTTCGATACCAATGCACAAAAGCTGGATGATCTTGTGGTGTTTGGACCAGACGGCAAGCGTGTTGCACCGGAAAATCAATTTACCGGCAAGCTGCGCAGCAGTTTTGATTTGAAGCTTAGCCAAGCGGGTACCTATCGCATCAGCATGGTCAGTACCAGCATCATGGCCAGCTACAAATTGAATGGCGAACAGAAACGTTGGCGTGGTACGGAAGCCGCCATGAGCAAGGAAATTCCGGCCGACGCAACTGACGTGCAAGTCACTCGCATGCTTGGCCGCCAAGATACTTTTGTAACGCTGAACAAAACGACTGACACGGTTCTGAAACCATCAGGAGAGGGCTTGGAGCTGGTGCCGATTACCCATCCGAACGAGCTGGTAGCGGGCGAGAAAGCGCGCTTCCGTTTCCTGCTGGATGGCAAGCCTCTGGCCAAGCATTTGTTTGGTGTGATTCCGGGGGGCGTGCGCTATCGCGGCGTGCTGAAGGAAATTCCAATCACCACTGATGACAAGGGTGAGTTTTCAGTCAACTGGCCTGCGCCTGGCATGTACTGGATCAATGCCAGCTACCCGGCTCGCGTACAGGTTCCAGCTGGACAAACACCAGCCCCGGTTGCTCGTCGCGTTAGCTATTCGGCAACCTTGGAAGTGTTGCCGCAGTAATTGGCAGCCAGACGTAACCCGGTACGTGCCGGGTTACGTTCCATGATTAAGTCTATGCAAAGAGTCATTGTTCCTGATGCGATCGATCCTGCCATTCCTTTGGCGAGGAGCCTGATTCGCGACTACGGTGGCGAGACCATGGGTACGACCTGGTCCGTACGTCTGGTCGATGGTAGTCAGGTGGCCCCTGTTGATTGGCAAAGTAGTATTCAGCAGCAGCTTGATCAACTCGTGACTGAGATGAGTCATTGGGATGCCGACTCGAATCTCGGGCGTTATAACCGAGCGCCCGCCGAGACTTGGCATGAGCTGCCTGCTGCATTCAATATTGTTCTGGCGTATGCCGTAATGGTTAGGTTCATAAGCAATGGTGCGTATGACCCCACTGCGGGAGCGCTAGTGAATCTCTGGGGTTTTGGACCTCATGCTCAATATGGTGGGCCTGGCTTTGTGATTCCTGATGCCGCCGCTATTGCTCAGGCTTTGAAAACATGCGGCTGCGAGTCCTTACAGTTTGATCAAAAGGATGCCCGGATTTATCAGCCTGGTGGTTTGCAACTGGATTTATCTGCGATTGCCAAAGGCTTTGCTGTAGACCTGGTGGCGCGCTATCTGGAAGAGGCTGGAGTCAAACACTACCTTGTCGAGGTCGGTGGTGAATTACGCGGTGCCGGTATGAAGCCGGATGGCCAGCCATGGTGGGTTGCCCTTGAATTGCCAGCAGATACAAAAAATATAGAGAGCAGTGTTGTTGCTTTGCATGGTCTTTCGATTGCGACCTCGGGAGACTATCGCCGTTTTTTTGAAATGAATGGTCAGCGCTATGCACATACGATAGATCCACGCAGTGGCTTGCCAGTCAGTAACGGCATTGCTTCCGTGACTGTCATTCATCCCGAATGCATGGCAGCGGATGCGCTATCTACCGCGATCACCGTGCTGGGCGTCGAGGAGGGTGTGCGTTTTGCTGATGAACACGACATCGCTGCGCGCTTGCTGGTGCGAAACGCGGGCGGTTATGCAGAGCACTTAAGTCGCCGCTTTGCCGAGATGATGCAATAGTGCTTCCGACCGCGCTTTTTCTCAATCCGCTACTGAGCACCAGCCTGGCTTTTGCCATGTTGGCGGCCTATGGTCTGATGTGCGTGCGCATCGCGCTCCGCGAGCGGCGCAAGCTGCGCGCAATGGCGGCGTTTGAGCCTGCCCTTGCAGACAGTCCGTCATGGCTACTGTGTTTTGCCAGCCAGACAGGCACGGCTGAAGAGCTCGCCATGCAGAGCGCAGCGCGTCTGCATCTGGCCGGAATTTCGGCGCATGTATGCAGCTTCACGCAATTGACTGCTGAGTTGTTGCAGCAGACCGAACGCATTCTGTTTGTGGTTAGTACGTATGGCGAAGGCGATCCCCCTGACAATGCCGCGCGCTTTTCGTCGGCAACCATGTCCGCGCGTTTGCCTTTGGCCAATCTGCACTACGGTTTATTGGCTTTAGGTGATGCGAGCTATGTGCACCCATTCGGATTTGGCCGTGACCTGCATGCCTGGTTGCAACAATGCTCTGCACAAGCGTTGTTCAAGCCCATTGAAGTCGATCGTGGCGATGAACGAGCGCTGCAAGCATGGCAACAAGAATTGAATCATCTGGCCGGTAGTAGCGATGTGCCAGACTGGCAGGCGCCGGACTTTGGCGAATGGCGCTTGAGCGCGCGCAAGCAGCTCAATCCAGGTAGCTCCGGCGCACCGCTGTTTCATCTTGAACTGGTGCCAGCGAGTGGACCTTTGCCAAATTGGCAATCTGGGGATTTGGTGCAAATTCAGGTTCCGGCCGATACCACTCGTCCGCGCGATTACTCGATTTCCTCACTGCCTGAAGATGGCAGCGTGCAGTTGTTGGTACGGCAACATCAAGGCCCCGAGGGTATGACTGGCTTGGCTTCGAACTGGCTGACGCAAGAGTTGGAACTGGGGGCTTTGGTGCATTTGCGTTTGCGCTCGCATCGGCTTTTCCAGCTTGGTGAGAATATCTCGCGGCCACTTATTCTTATAGGCAATGGTAGTGGCCTGGCAGGATTGCGGGGGCACCTAAAGGCCCGCATTGCGGCAGGCCGTTTTGACAATTGGTTGATCTTTGGAGAGCGCAACGCCGCCACTGATTTTCTTTATCAAAATGAGTTGGCAGCGTGGCTTGCGCAAGGCAAGCTGGCACGACTGAACGCTGTGTTTTCGCGCGACCAAGCCGAGAGTCGCTATGTGCAGACCGTCTTGGCCGAGTCATCCGAGCTCGTCCGTGAATGGGTCAATCAAGGCGCCGCGATCTATGTTTGCGGTAGCCTCAAGGGCATGGCCAGCGGAGTGAATCAAGTGCTTACTGACGTGCTGGGCGAGGCGGTGCTTGAGACACTAAGTTTGGCAGGGCGCTATCGTCGCGACGTGTATTAGCGATCCATTTTTGTGCTTTTGCCGGTTTCGGTAAAGAGTTCGTAATATCTTGTTGCAAATGCTGATGAGAACCATTATCATCTCTTCATCAATTTAGCAGCCAGCCAATTGCTCTGTGTGCGTGACAAATGCACAAACGATCGAGTGAAGCCAGCCAGTTCATTCAGTTCGTTTTCCGTATAAGGAACAGAAGCAATGTCTGCACACATCCGTGCCCGCAAGCACCTCAAAGCCAGTCAACTCGCCACCTTGGTGGCACTCGCCATTCCCGCTGTAGCTCAAGCTGAAGAGGCCAGCACCACTTTACCGACCGTCAAAGTTGAGGCTGCAGCAGATGTTCCATACAAGGCGACGGTTTCCGCCAACCCCAAATACACGCAGCCTTTGCTGGATACACCGCAAACCATTTCGGTGATCAAGAAGGAAACCTTCCTCGAGCAAGGGGCCGCGACCTTGATGGAGGCGCTGCGCAATACACCGGGTATTACCACTCAGCTAGGTGAAAACGGCAATACCAGCGTTGGTGATGCGTTCACGATGCGTGGCGTCTCCAGCTCCCAGAATGCCGTGTTTGTTGATGGCTTGCGCGATATGGGGGCAATTACCCGTGACGTTTATAACGTTGAGCAAGTGGAAGTGGTCAAGGGCGCGGCTGGCGGCGATATTGGTCGTGGCGCCGGCGCTGGTTATATCAATCTGATTTCCAAGTTGCCTTCACTCGAAAATGCGACGACTGGCACCGCCAGTATCAACACCGGACAACTCAAGCGCAGCAACGTCGATTTCAATCGAAAAATTGGCGATAGCACAGCAGTGCGTTTGAATGCCATGGCTCAGGATGGCGGCGTTGATGGCCGTGATTACGTTAACAATCGTGGCTGGGCATTTGCGCCATCGGTTGGCTTTGGTTTGGGCACCGATACACGTGTGTTTGCGTATGCGCAATTTGTCGAGCAGAACAATCGTCCGGATGGCGGCATTTCGGCGATTGGAGTGCCAGGTTACGTGCGTCCCGTAACGACGGGTGCAACCGCGGCAACCGCTCAACAAGCAGCATGGTTAACTGCCGGCGCGCGCGTCGACCGCAATACTTACTACGGCAATATGGCTGACTATGAAAAGGTCAGCGCATACCAGGCAACCTTCAAAGTTGAGCATGATCTGGCAGGTGGCGGCACGCTGCGGAATATCACCCGAGTGGGTCATACCGCCATGGATCGTGTCCTGGGTAGTCCGGGCGCCACACTGGCAACCAGTTCCGATCCGGCTACCTGGACGATTAACATCAGCCGCCAAGGCGTAGCGCAGACCAACGAAATTGTGGTCAATCAAACCACCCTGAACAAGACCTTTGATTCCGGTTTCCTGGTTCAAGATGTGGTGGCCGGTGTCGAATTGATGTCTGAGCGCCAACGCACCGAAACGTTGAGCGCAGGTACTGCGACAACCGTCAGCAATTTGTACAACCCGGATCCGAATCTGCCTATGGCGATTCCGACCAAGACAGGCGCATTTACCGATGGCCGAACCAATACCGTTGCCGTGTATGCCAACGATACTTTCAAATTGGGCTCCGCATGGCAATTAAGCGCAGGGGTCCGCGCCGAACATTACTCAACCACGACAGCTGCCACATCGTCGCCCACTACATTTGATAAGTCGGATTGGTTATACAGCTGGAAAACGGGCGCCGTTTACAAGCCGGCGGCGAACGGCAGTATTTATGTCGCTGTTGCGAATTCGATGAATCCTCCCGGTGGCGGTAATTTTGCCTTGGCAGCAGGTAACACGAACAGCAGTAACAGCACCTCACTTGATCCGCAACAGACCATGAACAAGGAAATCGGTACCAAGTGGGATCTGCTGGACAAGAAGTTGGCTGTTACCGCGGCTTACTACAACACCAGTATCCGTAACGAACAACCAGTCCTTGATCCAATCAGCAATACCTACCTGGCAGCTGGTGATCGCAAGATCAAGGGAATCGAGCTGGGAGCCGTGGGAGCATTGACTGACAAGTGGTACCTTTCAGCGGGCGTTGCGACGATGGATACCAAGGTCACATCAGGTCCGACCACCGGCAACAACGCTGTTGGTGCCGCAGCGCGTTTCTCTCCAGACTTGACCGGGACATTATGGACAACCTACAACACAGGCGTCTGGAGTGCCGGCATTGGTGCGCGCTATACCTCGGAACAAAAATTGTTGGTGAGTCCTGGCACTGCGCCGACAGGGGTTCCAAGTATTCCTAGCGCCACCGTCTTCGATGCCATGGCCAGTTACCAGCTTTCGAAGAATCTTACGATTCGCGTGAACCTCTACAATCTGACCGACAAGTTCTACATTGCCTCACTGAACAACGGTGGCAACCGTGTCACCTTGGGTGCGCCACGCTCCGGTACGCTAACCGCCGCTTTCCAGTTCTAAGCGTTAAGTAATTCCTGCCATGCAACAAACCTGGTCAGAGCCCGACCGGGTTTGTTGCATTTCCCGTCATTTTTGTAACAGGGTATTGTGAATGCATATGAGAATTGTTATCATGCACGCCATCCGCTGACAGCCAGCCATTCAGACTTTAGCTAGCCATCAAGCAACTGTTCCCGTGATTCGTAACTTACGAATACTCCGGCGTAAGCCAGCCAGTTCAGCGTGAGTTCAAATCACACACCGGGAATGGAAGCAATGTCTACATATGTTCGTGCTCGCAAGCACCTCAAGAGCAGTCAACTGGCTACTTTGGTCGCGCTGGCAATACCAGCGGTTGCTCAAGCGCAAGAGGCCACTACTACTCTGCCGACCGTTAAAGTCGAGGCCACCCTTGATGCGCCATACAAGGCCAATGTTTCGGCCAACCCCAAGTACACCCAGCCCTTAATCGATACGCCGCAGACCGTTTCCGTCATTACGAAGGAAACTTTCCTGGAGCAAGGTGCTTCCACGCTGATGGAAGCGCTGCGTAATACGCCGGGTCTGACTTCGCAAATTGGCGAGAACGGTGCCCTGGCGGCTGGCGATACGTTTTCGATGCGCGGTGTCGCAAGTTCGCAGTCCTCCATTTTTGTCGACGGCGTACGTGATATCGGTGCTGTGACGCGCGACATCTACAACATAGATCAGGTTGAAGTGGTGAAGGGTCCTGCCGGCGCCGATATTGGTCGCGGTGCAGGGGCGGGCTATATCAACATGATCTCCAAGCTGCCTTCGCTGCAAAACTCTACGAGTGGTTCGGCCAGCATCAATACCGGTAACCTTAAACGCGCTACGGTTGATTACAACCACAAGGTCGACGATACCTCTGCCGTCCGTTTCAATGCGGTGGCTCAGGATGGTGGCGTGGATGGCCGCGATTACGT
>DATJIB010000183.1:0-3681 GCA_035493575.1 Rhodocyclaceae bacterium
ACTATCCGCTCTATGCGCTACATCCATCACGCCATCACTTGCCAGCAAAAACCCGAGCCTTTCTTGACTTCATTATTTCACTACACGATTAAATCAAAAAGGCCACTACGAAAATCGTAGTGGCCTTTTTGTTTAAAAACCCTCCAGCACAATCTTGCCACGCGACTTGCCTGATTCCAGCAGCGCATGCGCACGCTTGAGATTCTCGGCATTGATCGTGCCAAAATTCTCGGCCACCGTGCTGCGTATCAGACCTGCATCAACCAGTTCGGCCATCTCGGTCAGGATGTGATGTTGCGCCACCATGTCATCGGTGTTGAAAACAGAGCGGGTGAACATCGACTCCCAATGCAGCGATACGCTCTTCTTCTTGAGTAACGTGACATCTACCGCCTTGGGGTCGTCAATCAGGCCAAACTTTCCTTGCGGCGCAATGACTTCGGCGATCTGCGCAAAGTGCTGATCGGTATGCGTGAGGCTAACGATGTATTGCGGCGCCAATGCACCGATGCGCTTGAGCTCATCGGCGAATGAGGCGTTGTGATCAATTACATGATGGGCACCGAGTTGGCTGACCCAGGCCCTAGTTTCTGGCCGCGAGGCCGTGCCGATCACGGTCAAACCGGTCAGGCGGCGTGCCAGTTGCACCATGATGGAACCCACTCCACCTCCAGCGCCGATGACGAGCAAGGACTCATTGATCGCGGTTTTGCCCGGGCGAATTTCCAAACGGTCGAACAGCATTTCCCACGCCGTCATACTGGTCAGCGGCAATGCTGCTGCCGCAGCGAAATCCAAGGATGCCGGCATCTTGCCGACGATACGCTCATCCACCAGTTGCAGCTCGCTATTGCTGCCGGCGCGACCTATGGTGCCGGCATACCAAACCCTATCGCCCGGCTTGAAAAAGCTCACATCGGGCCCCACCGCACGCACCACGCCGGCCGCATCAAAACCCAAGGTTTTCCAGCCAGTCGCTGGTGGCATATTGTTGCGGACTTTGGTGTCGACCGGATTTACCGACACGGCATGAATCTCGATCAGCAGATCACGGCCAGTCGCAATGGGATCAGGCAGCGTGACATCGACGAGTGAGTCTGCGTGGGTGATGGGCAACGATTGTTGGAAGGCAACAGCTTTCATGAGTGTCTCCTTGAGGTGAAAGTGACGCCAGTTTCATTTAATCCAATGCATTGATAAACTAGCCATACATTGATTCACTATCAATTTTATTTTGAAGATAAAAAATCTCCAGGATCTTGAAGTTTTCGTCCGCACCGCAGACAGCGGTGGGCTTTCCGCGGCGGCCCGGGCGCTTGATCTATCGCCGGCTGTCGCCAGCGCCTCGCTCAAACGGCTGGAGGCCGAACTGGGTACTCTACTCTTCGTCCGCACCACGCGCAGCATGCGCCTGACGCTGGAAGGCGAGCAACTGTTAGCGCGTTGCCGACCGCTACTGGAAGGCTTGCGCGAGGCCGAAGAAGAAGTCAGTGCTGGCCACGCACATATACGCGGCCAGCTTCAGATTTCCATGCCGTCCGATCTGGGCCGCAATATCATCTTGCCTTGGCTGGACGAGTTTCAGGCGCAATATCCGGGCATCGAATTGCGGCTGCAAATTTCGGACCGCATCGCCGATATTTTTCGCCAGCCGATTGATATCGCCATTCGTTACGGCAAGCCGCCCGACTCGGGCCTGATTGCCTTGCCGCTCGTCACGGGTAATCGTCGTGTCCTGTGTGCCGCCCCGTCGTATCTGAAAAAGCACGGCACGCCGCAAACGCCGCAAGAGCTTAGCGGGCACAACTGTCTGTGCTTCACCGTCGGCGACTCACTTTATAACCGCTGGCATTTCCGTAAGGGCAACAAGGAGCTGAATGTTGAAGTGCGCGGCAATCGCAGTGCCGATGATTCCGATGCGGTACGACGCTGGACCCTGGCCGGCCACGGGGTTTGCTATCGCACGCAGATGGATATGGCCAAGGACATTGCCGCAGGCCGTTTGCGTATCCTGTGCCCGGATTGGCAAGGCGATGAAGTGCCGCTGTATCTGATTTGCGCCGACCGTCGCCAACTCTCGCCGACGGTGCGTCTATTGCGCGAATTCCTAGAGGTCCGCTGTCGCGGCCTCACAGGAATACCTTAAGCCAAACTAACGCAAGAAGAAGTCGACCGCCATCGCCACAATTGGCGGCTGGATGGCGTGCGGCCCATTGAACTCCACATATTCAACCGGATAACCGGCCGCCTTGAGCTTGTCGGCATTGGCACGTCCACTGGTGGCAATCGGCAATTGCTCATCGACCAGGCCATGGGCAATGAAAACCTGCGGTGCGCCTTCCTGCATGAACACCGACATGAAGCCACCGGAAAACACAATCACATGACTGACAATGTCGCCATTGGTCACGCCAATCGAAAGCGAATAACTGCCGCCATCAGAGAAACCGGCAAAGCCCAGACGCTCCGGCATCAATTGATAGCGTGAGGCCACTTCGGCCAGGGCTGTATCCAGGTTTTGCAAGTCAGGGCCATTGCCGCCTATGACCAGATCCCAGGTCGGAAATGTGGAATGAGGGGCCAGTAGCAGAAAACGGTTTTTCTCGGCATGCTCTTCAAGAAAGGGCAGCACCTTTTCCGGAAAGCCGCCGGCGCCATGAAACATCACCAGCAAAGGAACGGGCGCACCGGGCTCAAGGCCATTCGGCACATACAGGATCGCATCACGCTCTGCGGCAATACCCAGTGCATTGCGACCAGGCGGCAAAGGAGTTTTGGTTGGCGCCGCGTGAGCGAAAGACAGGCGCCCCATCAGGGATAAATTGAACATGGTTGAATATTACCGTGTTCAGCCCCGGCGGCAAAATCCTGATCGGGGCCTTAATGGGTGATGGGTCTGTACCCCACAGGTTTGGACTCATAGGCCTTGAACGCCTTATTGAGCTCACTGCTGAGCGAAGCGGGGCTGGTAGATGCACCCAGTACCCGCTCGGTAATCGCATGCTCCAGATGTTCCGCCACAGATGTTTCGACCACCAAGCGCGCAATCGTCGGGTGCATTTGCTTCACACGCGACAAAAACTCGGCGCCATCAGCGGTGGCTGCCTGCAACTCATAAATCACCGCACCGACTTCCACCGTTGCCAAGACATCAAAAGCCTCGGCGGTCGTTGCGGCAACCAGTATCTTGAGCGCCATATCGGTACTGACCTGCTGTGCCAGCTCACGCCAGCTTTCGGTTTCGGATACCAGCAACAGCGTACGCTGATAAGGCTGCTCATTTCCAACCGTCAAAGACTTACCTTCGCGCAGGTACTTTTCGCAGTCGGCGGCCGGTACAGGGCGGCTGAACAAATAACCTTGCATTTCATCGCAGCCACTACGCGTCAGCAACAAACGCTGGCCTTCTTTTTCTACACCTTCGGCGATAACCTTGAGTCTGAGCGTGTGCGCCATGGCAATCACGGCTCGCGAAATCGACAGATCATCAGGATCAGAAATCAGATCGCGCACAAAGGATTGATCAAGCTTGAGCTTGTCGAGCGGGAATCGTTTCAGGTAGTTGAGATTTGAATAGCCTGTGCCAAAATCATCAATGGAAAGACAGACGCCCATGCGCTTCAGGGTACGCAAAATACCGATGGTGTTTTCCGGATCTTCCATGGAGATGGATTCGGTCAA
>DATJIB010000184.1:0-8155 GCA_035493575.1 Rhodocyclaceae bacterium
GGATGGTGACGGCGCCCATTTCGCCGCCGTGATTGTCAGCGCCCAATTCGCTGGACTGAATCGCGTCAAGCGCCAGCAGCTGATCAACAAGATTCTCAAGTCGCGCTTTGATTCGGGCGAGCTGCATGCCTTGTCGATGCAAACCCTTACTCCGGAAGAGTGGAATGGATAAGCTTTTAATCGAGGGCGGCTATGCCCTGAATGGCGAGGTTGCCATCTCGGGCGCCAAGAATGCGGCACTGCCTTTGTTGTGCACTGCGTTATTGACGACCGAGCCGGTGACTTTTACCAATGTGCCCGCGCTCAATGATGTGGACACCATGCTCAAGTTATTGGCGCAAATGGGCGTCAAGGTGGAGCAGGACGGGACCACTGTTACGCTGCAAGCCGATGCACTCGACAACCCGGTGGCGACCTATGAAATGGTCAAGACCATGCGTGCCTCCATCCTGGTGCTGGGGCCGCTGACGGCGCGCTTCGGCGAAGCCAAGGTGAGTTTGCCGGGTGGTTGTGCCATCGGCGCCCGTCCGGTTGATCAGCACATCAAGGGCTTGCAGGCCATGGGTGCCGAGGTCAATGTCGAACACGGTTATGTGCATGCCAAGGTTTCCAAGTTGAAGGGCGCGCGTCTGTTCACCGATATGGTGACGGTAACGGGTACCGAGAACCTGATGATGGCCGCTTGTCTGGCCGATGGCGATACCTTTATCGAGAATGCTGCGCGTGAACCCGAAATTGTTGATCTCGCCAATTGTCTGGTATCGATGGGCGCACATATTTCTGGCGCCGGTACTGATGTGATCCGTATTCGCGGCGTTGCCAAACTCTCAGGTGCCACGCATCGCATCATGCCTGACCGTATCGAGACCGGTACCTATCTATGCGCTGCGGCTGCAACTGGCGGAAATATTCGCCTGACTCATACCTCCACATCCTATCTGGATGCCGTGATCGACAAGCTCATGGATGCCGGCTGCGACATCATGCAGGAGCGTGATGCAATCCGCCTCAAGGCGCCTCAGAAGCTCAAGGCTGTCAGTATTCGTACAGCGCCGTACCCAGCTTTTCCGACTGATATGCAGGCCCAGTTTATGGCCATCAATACCGTCGCTGAAGGGACTGCCATCATCCGTGAAACGATTTTCGAAAACCGCTTCATGCATGCCGTGGAGTTAACCCGACTTGGCGCCGATATCAAGATTGATGGCAATACGGCCATTGTGATTGGCAACGGCCCGTTGCAAGGCGCGACCGTGATGGCGACAGACTTACGTGCTTCTGCCAGCCTGGTGATTGCCGGCCTGGTCGCACAAGGCGAAACCCTGATCGAGCGGATTTACCACCTTGACCGCGGCTACGAGCACCTGGAGCAAAAGCTGGGTGCCTTAGGCGCCAAGGTGCGCCGAGTTTCTTAATTCAGCGCCAAGGTACGCTGGTTCAGTTAATTACAGCAGGGGTAACTGATGCAGGGCGATGGTTAAAGCCTCGGCCTGCTTTGAGCTTAATTCCGTCGCCTGGACTTCGGTGGCCCTTGTATAGAGCATGGTGCCGTAAATATCGGCCAGCACACGAGCGTGAGGGCCGATGCTCAAAGGCTCGGCCTGTTCATGGGCCAGCCAGTAGTTGATAGCTTCGCCGATCTCGTCAAGACTGTATTGGGTGCGTGCTGCGTTCATTGCTTAATGCCGATTCAGGGCTGTCTATTGTACGAATTTGTGGCGGTCTTGGCGAAAAGCCTTACACCTGCTGCATCCGATTCGAATTGGGTGGCCGGGTGCGGTAAAATACCCCTTTGATTGAACTGAGTTTATCCCGTGAGCGGAATCACCATTGCCCTGTCGAAGGGCCGCATTTTTGAAGAAACCTTGCCTCTGCTGGCTGCGGCCGGCATTGTGCCCAAGGAAAACCCGGAAGAATCACGTAAGCTGATCATCGAGACCAATCGTCCCGATGTTCGCGTCGTGATCGTTCGGGCGTCCGACACGCCGACCTATGTCCAGTACGGTGCGGCTGACCTTGGCATCGCCGGTAAAGACGTGCTGCTGGAACATGGTGGCGCTGGCCTGTATCAACCACTGGATCTGGAAATCGCCAAGTGCCGCCTGTGTGTGGCAGTACCCAAGGGCTTTGATTACCAGGCCGCAGTCAAGAGTGGTGCGCGTTTGCGTATTGCCACCAAGTACATCACTACGGCGCGTGAGCACTTCGCCGCCAAGGGCGTGCACGTTGATTTGATCAAGCTGTATGGCTCGATGGAGCTGGCGCCGCTAGTTGGCCTGGCTGATGCCATTGTCGACCTGGTTTCCAGCGGCGGCACGCTCAAGGCCAATAACCTTGAAGTCGCCGAAGACATGCTACCCATTTCTTCTCGCCTGATCGTTAACCAAGCCGCGCTCAAGTTGAAGCGCGAAATTCTGCAGCCGGTGATTGATGCTTTTGCCGGTGCGATTGCAGGGGCCACAAAATGAGTTTGATCCGAAAATTTGATTCCAGCGCCGCCAATTTCAATGCTGAACTGAAGGCCTTGCTGGCGTTCGAAAGCGATACCGATGACGGTATCGAGAGTACGGTTGCCGAAATACTGAGCAAGGTAAAGAAGCAGGGCGACGCCGCCGTCCTCGAGTACACGCGCCGCTTTGATCGTCTTGATGCCGCCAGCATGAATGCCCTGGAGCTTCCTCAAGCCGAGCTTAAAGCCGCTTTTGATGGCTTGCCCGATGCACAACGCAAAGCGCTGGAAGCCGCTGCTGAGCGCGTCCGCATTTATCACGAGCGTCAGAAATCTGAATCCTGGGAGTACACCGAAGCCAATGGCACACGTCTTGGTCAAAAGGTGACGCCGCTGGATCGTGTTGGTCTGTATGTGCCGGGCGGCAAGGCTGCGTATCCAAGCTCGGTGCTGATGAATGCACTACCGGCCAAGGTGGCGGGTGTGGGCGAATTGATCATGGTGGTGCCAACCCCGGGCGGCGAAAAGAACGCACTGGTGCTGGCCGCTGCGCACTTGGTGGGTGTGGATCGCGTGTTCACGATCGGTGGCGCGCAAGCCGTAGGTGCTCTGGCTTATGGCACAGAAACGATTCCCCAAGTCGACAAGATTGTTGGCCCAGGTAACGCCTATGTTGCTAGCGCCAAGCGTCGTGTGTTTGGAACCGTCGGTATCGACATGGTCGCTGGTCCTTCCGAGGTGTTGGTGATTGCTGATGCCAGTGCCAATCCGGATTGGGTGGCCATGGACTTGTTTGCGCAAGCCGAGCATGATGAGTTGGCCCAATCAATTCTGTTGTGCCCGGATGCGGATTTCATTGCCAAGGTCGAAGCCAGTATTACCAAGCTATTGCCGACCATGCCACGTAAAGAAGTGATTACCGCTTCCATCGGTGGGCGTGGTGCGCTGATTCTGACCAAGGACTTGGATGAGGCCTGTGCGATTGCCAATCAGATTGCACCCGAACATTTGGAGCTGTCGGTGGCCGATGCCCGTTCATTGGTCGACAAGATTCGTCATGCCGGCGCCATTTTTATCGGCAAGTACACGTCTGAATCGCTGGGTGACTACTGTGCGGGCCCAAACCATGTGCTGCCGACATCGCGCAGTGCACGTTTTTCCAGCCCGCTGGGTGTGTATGACTTCCAGAAGCGCAGCAGCCTGATTGAAGTGTCGGCGGAAGGCTCGGCTTTCCTAGGGCCTATCGCCTCGACGCTGGCGCATGGCGAAGGCCTGACGGCCCACGCGCGCGCGGCGGAGTTGAGAAACGAATAAGCAGCCAGGTGTTGTGCGTGTTTTGAAAAAGCCCTTGAATTTGTTCAAGGGCTTTTTTGTGTCAGCGTGCGCCTACGTATTAACGCGGCAATGTCAGACATGGGTTAGCCCATCGCTTCTCTATAGTGTCCGTAGGACGAAAGCAGCAGTTTGGAAAATCCGATCTGGCTTTCGACTCTACTTCTAACAGGGAGAACATTATGAAAAAAGTTCAGACACTGCTTTTGACTCTGCCGCTGATTTTTGCCTTGGGTGCTTGTAACAAAGGCCCAGAGCCAGTGCTCTCAAACAACAAGGACTCGATCAAGGACGCCACCGATAGCCGTCCGCATGAAAAGACGCGTGATGCGATCGAAGATGCTGGCGATTCGGCCAAGCAAGCCGGTAAGGATCTCAAGGATGCGGTGAAGGGCGAGAGCAAGTAAGCCTTCGCACCATCCCTAAAAGCCCAGGCCGTTAAACGGCCTGGGCTTTTTTCATTTGAGGATGTCTGTGAGCGCCTCAACCAACAACGCGCAATCCTTGTCGGTACCGATGGTGATGCGCAAGAACTGATCAATGCGCGCAGCCTTGAAGTGGCGCACGATGATGCTGCGGCTACGTAAAGCCGCGGCGAGTTCGGCCGCGTCGTGTTGTGGGTGGCGCGTGAAGATAAAGTTGGCGGAGGAAGGAAGTACTTCAAAACCTAAGTGCCCCAACTCGGTAACCAGTCCTGCGCGGCTCTTGATCACGGCGGCGCAGGTCTGTTCAAAATAAGCCACATCTTCAATCGCGGCAGTGGCGCCGGCGATGGCGAAGCGATCCAGCGGATAGGAGTTGAAGCTGTCCTTGATACGCTCCAGGGCCTCGATCAAATCCGGGTGGCCAACGGCAAAGCCCACGCGCAGGCCAGCCAGGGAGCGCGATTTGGATAGCGTATGCGTGACTAGCAGATTCGGATATTTGGCGACCAATGGAATGGCGCTGTCGCCACCAAAATCAATATAGGCCTCATCAACCACCACAACCGAATCGGGATTGGCGGCAACGATTTCTTCAACCTCGGCCAAGCCAAGCAGGCGGCCGGTTGGGGCGTTAGGATTCGGAAAAATAATGCCGCCATTGGTCTGCTTGTAGTCTGCGGGGTTGATGCTGAAGTCGTCGGCCAAGGGCACGGTACGGTAATCAATGCCGTACAGACCGGCGTAGACCGGGTAGAAGCTGTAAGTGATGTCCGGAAACAACAGTGGCGCATCGTGTTTGAGCAGGCCGTTGAAGACATGCGCCAGCACTTCATCCGAGCCATTGCCAACGAAGACCTGATTGGCATTGACGCCATGCAGCGCGGCAATGGCGTTTCTGAGCCGATCTGAGTGTGGATCCGGGTAAAGACGCAGGTCGTCACTGACCGCAGCACTCAGGGCCGTTAGCACCTTGGGCGAGGGGCCGTAAGGGTTTTCATTGGTGTTCAGCTTGACCAGATTGGCCAGCTTGGGTTGCTCGCCCGGAACGTAAGGGGTGAGCTGATGAACGATTTTGCTCCAGAAACGACTCATGAGACGGGTGCTAGCAGGCTGTGACAGGGGAGCAAAATGGTATCATGCAGTCATTGGGCGGTCCCGCCCGTGATTTGTTTAACCGATAGCCATGCGGCAAGCTGAAATTTCACGCAATACCCTGGAAACCCAGATTACTGTCCGTCTCAACCTGGACGGCACAGGGGTATCCAAACTCCAGACCGGGATCGGCTTCCTCGATCACATGCTCGACCAGATCGCCCGTCACGGCCTGATCGACCTCGAAGTCGTCGCCAAGGGCGACCTGCACATCGACGGTCACCACACAGTTGAAGACATCGGCATCACCATCGGTCAAGCCTTGGCTAAAGCCTGGGAAGACAAGAAGGGTTTGCGTCGTTACGGTCACGCTTATGTGCCGCTGGACGAAGCCTTGTCGCGCGTCGTCATCGACTTGTCTGGTCGTCCTGGCCTTGAATTCCATGTGCCATTTACCCGTTCCATGATCGGTGAGCTGGATGTCGACCTGATCTATGAATTCTTCCAAGGTCTGGTCAATCATGCCGGCGTTACGCTGCATATCGACAATTTGCGTGGTGTGAATTCACACCACCAGGCCGAAACAGTGTTCAAAGCCTTCGGCCGTGCCCTGCGCATGGCGGTTGAGCCTGATCCACGAGCAGCGGGTATGATCCCTTCCACCAAGGGTTCGCTCTAATTCTGTAAACGTTTGGACTAGAGAACATCATGAGTCGCACCGTCGCCGTTGTAGATTACGGCATGGGTAATTTGCGGTCAGTCGCCAAGGCGCTGGAACATGTCGCGCCAGACGCGCGCGTGCTGGTCACGTCGAGCGCAGCTGAAATCGCTGCCGCTGATCGCGTGGTCGTACCTGGCCAAGGCGCCATGCCTGATTGCATGAACGAGCTGACCCAGCGTGGCCTGCGTGATGCCGTGATCAAAGCCGCCGCTGACAAGCCTTTCCTGGGTATCTGTGTCGGTCTGCAAATGCTGTTTGGCCACGCCGAAGAAGGCGATGTCATGGGCCTGGAAGTCTTGCCGGGCCGCGTGCCGCGCTTTCCTGCCGCGCAAATGATCGATAGCAATGGCCAGCAACTTAAGGTGCCGCACATGGGCTGGAACGAAGTTATCCAGGCCGAACCCCATCCGCTGTGGCAGGACATCGCTACCGATGCGCGCTTCTACTTCGTGCACAGTTACTATGTACTGCCAGACGACGCATCGATTGCGTCGGGCCACACGCAATACGGCATTCCGTTTACCAGTTCGGTTGCCCGCGATAATATTTTTGCTGTCCAGTTTCACCCGGAGAAGAGTGCTCAGGCCGGCCTTGCGTTGTTGAAAAACTTCATGCATTGGCAACCTTGATGTGCTCTGATGCTTTCTAATTTTTATCACTGTTTCTGAACGACTATGCTGCTCATTCCTGCGATTGATCTGAAAGATGGTCACTGTGTCCGCCTCAAGCAAGGCGAGATGGACGATGCCACGGTCTTCTCCGAAGACCCTGCGGCAATGGCCCGCCACTGGATCGAACAAGGCGCGCGTCGCCTGCATCTGGTCGACCTGAACGGTGCTTTTGCCGGCAAGCCGAAAAACGAGGCAGCGATCAAGGCCATTCTCAAGGAAGTTGGCGACGAGATTCCGGTTCAGTTGGGTGGTGGCATTCGTGATCTGGACACCATTGAGCGTTGTCTCGACGACGGTGTCAGCTACGTCATCATCGGTACCGCTGCAGTCAAGAACCCAGGTTTCCTGCACGATGCGTGCGGCGCATTTCCTGGCCACATCATCGTTGGCCTGGACGCCAAGGATGGCAAGGTGGCTGTAGATGGGTGGTCCAAGCTGACCGGCCACGATGTCATCGATCTGGGCAAGAAGTTTGAAGACTACGGTGTCGAAGGAATCATCTACACCGACATCGGCCGCGATGGCATGTTGTCCGGCGTGAATATCGAAGCCACCGTCAAGCTGGCCCAGGCCCTGCGTATTCCTGTGATCGCCAGTGGCGGTATCGGCAGTCTCGCCGACATCACCGCTTTGTGCGCGGTTGAGCAGGAAGGCATTACCGGCGCCATTACCGGCCGCGCCATCTACGAAGGTCAGCTCGATTTCGCCAAGGCCCAGGCTGAGGCCGACAAGCTCAACGGCAAGGCTTAAGAATGTTAGCCAAGCGCATCATCCCCTGCCTGGACGTCAACGCCGGGCGGGTGGTTAAAGGCGTCAATTTCGTCGAATTGCGCGATGCTGGCGACCCGGTTGAAATTGCCCGTCGTTATGATGAGCAGGGTGCCGACGAAATTACCTTTTTGGATATCACCGCCAGCTCTGATGAGCGCGAGACCATCTTTCACATCGTTGAAAAGGTCGCCGAGCAAGTATTCATCCCTTTGACCGTTGGTGGTGGCGTGCGCGCCGTTGCGGATGTGCGCCGTCTGCTCAATGCGGGTGCTGACAAGGTCAGTATGAACACGTCGGCTGTGACCAATCCTCAGCTGGTGAATGATGCGTCCTCTAAGGTCGGCAGTCAGTGCATCGTGGTGGCGATTGATGCCAAGCAAACCAGCCCCGGCAAGTGGGAAGTATTCACCCATGGTGGCCGCAAGAATGTAGGCCTGGATGTGATCGAGTGGGCCAAGCAGGTGGCTGCGCTGGGTGCAGGCGAAATTCTGCTGACCAGCATGGACCGCGATGGCGCCAAGATCGGTTTTGATCTGGAGTTGACGCGCCGGGTGTCTGAAGCCGTCAGTATTCCGGTGATTGCCAGCGGTGGCGTTGGCAATCTGCAACATCTGGTGGATGGCGTCAAACAGGGCAAGGCTGATGCAGTCCTGGCCGCAAGTATTTTCCATTACGGTGAATACACTGTGCGCCA
>DATJIB010000185.1:0-6140 GCA_035493575.1 Rhodocyclaceae bacterium
TTCAGTGCCGGTCCGGCAGCATTGCCGGAGCCGGTGCTGCGCCAGGCCGCCGAGGAAATGCTCGACTGGCATGGGCGCGGCATGAGCATCATGGAAATGAGCCATCGCACGCCCGATTTTGAAGGGGTGATTGCTGCGGCTGAAGCCGATTTACGCGAGTTACTGAATATCCCGAAGAACTACAAAGTGCTTTTCCTGCAAGGCGGAGCAACATTGCAGTTCAGCATGATTCCGGTCAACTTGCTGCGCGGGAAAACGAGCGCGGATTACATTGTCACGGGTTCCTGGTCGGAAAAGGCTGAGGCTGAAGCACGGCGTTTTTGCACTGTGAATATTGCAGCTACAACTGAGGCCAGCAACTTTACCTACGCGCCTGCGCAAGACGAATTGAAGCTGTCCAAGGACGCTGCCTATGTGCACGTCTGTACTAACGAGACCATTATGGGTGTCGAGTTTCCGTATGTACCGGAAACGGGTGATATTCCTTTGGTGGCGGACATGTCCTCGCACATTCTGTCGCGCGAAATCGATGTGTCCAAGTACGGCCTGATCTATGCGGGTGCGCAGAAAAACATCGGCCCAGTCGGCTTGACCATCGTCATCGTGCGTGAAGACTTGATGGGGCAACCATTGCCCGGTATGCCGACCTTGCTCGATTACAAAGTGCATGCCGACAACGGTTCGATGCTGAACACGCCCCCGACTTTTGCCATCTATATGGCCGGCCTGATTTTCAAATGGCTGAAGACGCAAGGTGGGGTGGCGGGTATCGAAAAGCAGAATATCGCCAAGGCGCAATTGCTCTACAAAGCGATTGACGAAAGCCAGGGTTTCTATCGCAATCCGGTGCGCGTGAGCGACCGTTCGCGCATGAATGTCCCTTTCACGCTGATTCGTCCTGAGCTGGATGCGCTCTTCCTGAAAGAGTCGCTGGCAGCAGGTTTAAGCAGTCTCAAGGGGCACAAGAGCGTGGGTGGTATGCGCGCCTCGATTTACAACCCGATGCCATTGGCCGGGATTGAAGCACTGGTTGGTTTCATGCGCGACTTTGCCGCGCGCAATGCTTGAAGTAGCAGGGGGGAAGATTCAGCATGTCTGAAAAAGAAGAACTGGCCAAGCTGCGTGATGGCATCGATCGTATCGACGATGAAGTGCTGCGCCTGATCAATGAGCGCGCCCAGATTGCGCATCGCATTGGTGAAATCAAGCAAGGCAATATTTATCGGCCAGAGCGAGAAGCGCAAGTCCTGCGTCGCCTCGCTGACAATAACCCGGGCCCTTTGCCCGCTACAGCTGTGCAACGCATTTCCCGTGAAATCATGTCGGCTTGCCTGGCACTCGAACAGCCACTGAAGATCGCCTATTTGGGCCCGGCTGGTACGTACACCGAGAGTGCTGCGCAGAAGCATTTCGGCAGCGCACCAACCCTGAATTCCCTGGCTTCGATTGACGACGTGTTCCGTGCCGTCGAAGCCGGTAACGTTGATTACGGAGTGATACCGGTTGAGAACTCAACCGAAGGCGCAGTGGGCCGTTCACTGGATCTGCTGCTGAATACTTCGCTCAAGATTTGTGGCGAAGTGCATCTGCCTATCCATCATAATCTGCTGAGCAATGCCGCGAGTCCGGCCGATGTTGGCAAGGTGTATGCGCACTCGCAATCATTAGGCCAATGTCACGAATGGTTGAATCGCAATCTGCCCAAGGCGGATCGCATCGCTGTTTCCAGTAATGCCGAAGCGGCACGCATGGCCGCTGCCGAAAGTGGCACAGCCGCTATCGCTGGTGATGCAGCTGCACGTCTATATGAGCTGAATATTCTGGCCAGCAGCATCGAGGACAACCCGGATAACACCACGCGTTTTCTGATTCTGGCCTCGCATGACTCTGGCCGTTCGGGCAAGGACAAGACGTCCCTAGTGTGCTCCGCTCAGAACAAACCGGGCGCCGTGCATGACCTGCTGACGCCATTTGCCAAGAACAATGTCTCCATGACCCGCTTCGAATCACGCCCGGCGCGTGGCATGGGTGGTGGCAAGTGGGAATATGTTTTCTACGTCGATATCGAAGGCCATCGTGAAGATGCCGCTGTCGCTGCGGCGCTGACTGATCTGGGCAGTAAGGCCAGCTTCGTCAAGATTCTCGGCTCTTATCCTGTCGCGGCCTATTAATCACCTCTTATTGAGCATCCCATATGAGTATCGCTGAACAGTCCCCAGCTTATATTCGCGCCATTTCTCCCTATGTACCGGGCAAGCCGATTACCGAATTGGCCCGTGAAATGGGTTTGGCCGAAGACAGCATCGTCAAGCTGGCCTCGAACGAAAATCCGCTCGGCATGAGCCCGAAAGCCAAGCAGGCGGTTGCGGATGCAATCAACGGTATCGAGCGCTATCCCGATAATTTTGCTTTGACCCATGCGCTGGCCGAGCGCTGCGGCGTGAACTTCGCACAGATCGTGCTGGGTAATGGTTCGAATGACATTCTGGAACTGGCTGGCCGCGCTTTTCTGGCGCCAGGCCGTTCAGCCGTATTTTCCGCGCACGCTTTTGCTGTTTATCCACTCGCCACCATGGCTGCCGGTGCTGAGTGCATTGTTGCCCCTGCGACCAAGGATTTCGGCCACGATCTGGTCGCAATGAAAGCCGCGATTCGCCCGGACACGCGTGTGGTCTGGCTGGCTAATCCAAACAACCCGACCGGCACCTTCCTGCCTTATGGGGACATCGAGGATTTCATCGCTTCGATTTCGCCCGAGATTCTGGTGGTGCTGGACGAGGCCTATAACGAATATCTACCGCTCAAGGATCGCTTCGATACCCTGGCCTGGGTCAAGCGTTTTCCGAATGTGCTGATCACGCGCACCTTCTCCAAGATCTACGGTCTGGCGGGTTTGCGCATTGGCTATGGTGTCGGTTCGCAGGCCGTGGTCGATTTGCTCAACCGCGTGCGCCAGCCCTTCAACGTCAACAACTTGGCGCTGGCGGCAGCTACTGCTGCCCTCGGCGATCAGGAGTTCCTGACTGAGAGCTATGAGCTTAATCAGCGCGGCATGGCGCAAATCCTGGCTGGCCTGAAGAAGCTCGGTCTTGAGTCGCTGCCTTCATATGGCAACTTCATTACCTTCCGAATTGCCAAGGGCGCCGAAGGTGCCGCGGGTGTGAATCGACGTTTGCTCAAGCAAGGCGTCATCATTCGTCCGTTGGCTGGTTACAACATGCCCGAATATCTGCGCGTGACGATTGGTCGCGAGCATGAAAATGCACGTTTCCTGGAAGCGCTGGAGAAGGCATTCTGATGGCTGGCAAGGTCGTCATCAGTGGCGTTGGCCTGATCGGTGGTTCCTTCGCACTGGCCTGCAAAGCTAGGCTAGGGCGCGATGTGAAATTTGTCGGCATGGGGCGTAGTCGCGCCACGCTTGAGCAAGCCAAGCAGCTTGGCATCATCGACGAGATTGGTAGTGACTGGGCTTCGGCTCTGCAGGGCGCTGATTTCGTCATGCTGGGTATGCCAGTGGGGCAGATGCCAGCGGCAATGGAAGCATTGGTTCCGCATCTCGAGCCGCAGACACTTGTGACGGACGGTGGCAGCACCAAGCAGGACGTAGTTGCCGCTGCACGCGCTGCCTTCGGCAACAAAATTGCTCAATTCATACCCGGTCACCCGATTGCCGGTGCCGAGAAAAGCGGTGCCGCCGCAGCGCGCGCTGATCTGTATCAAGGCAAGCGCGTGGTATTGACGCCGCTCGCAGAGAACACTCCTGAAGCTGTACGTACTGTGCGCGCCGTATGGGAATTTTGCGGTGCCAAGGTTTCCGAGTTGACGCCAGAAGCGCATGACAAAACCTTTGCCGCTGTCAGCCATTTGCCGCACTTGCTGGCCTTTGCGCTGGTTGATGAGTTCGCCAAACGCCCTAACGCTGCCGAGCTGTTTGCTAATGCCGGCGGTGGTTTTCGTGACTTCACTCGCATCGCCAGCAGCCATCCGGAAATGTGGCGCGACATCAGCGTGGCCAATCGTGCTGCCCTGATTGTGGAAGTCGATCAATATATAAATGCCTTGCTGCAAGCGCGCGTGTTGCTCGCCAGCGCTGATGCAGCGGGTCTGGAAACGCTGTTCGCCAGCGCGCGGAACGCCCGCAATGCCTGGCTCGAACAACTGGAGAAATAAGTGGAATTTCTTGATCTACCTGCCCTGAACCACGCGGCAGGCAGCGTACGTCTGCCTGGCTCCAAGAGCATTTCCAATCGCACCTTGCTGCTGGCAGCTTTGGCCAAGGGGCGCACCGAAATCCATGATCTGCTCGATTCGGATGACACCCAAGTCATGCTGGCCGGCTTGCAAAAACTGGGCGTGCATATCGATACGCTGGGTCATAACCGCTATGCGGTGCATGGCGTCGGCGGTGCCTTTCCAGTCAAGCAGGCGGAGTTGTTCCTTGGCAATGCCGGTACTGCATTTCGTCCTCTAACCGCCGCTTTGGCATTATCCGGTGGTGACTACACCTTGTCCGGTGTGGCGCGTATGCATGAACGTCCGATTGGCGATCTGGTCGATGGTTTGCGCCAGATCGGTGCAAAGGTCGAGTACCAGCACAACGATGGCTTTCCGCCGCTGAAGCTGGCTCCGTCGACGATTGCACTGAGCGCACCAATCAAGGTGCGCGGTGATGTCTCTTCACAATTTCTCACCGCCTTGTTGATGGCATTACCTTTGGCCGGTGTGCGCGCCGAAGTAGAAGTTGTTGGTGAGTTGATCTCGAAACCGTATATCGAAATCACGCTGCAATTGATGGCTCGCTTTGGCGTGCAGGTTGAGCGCGGTCTTGAAAATGAGGGCTGGTCACGCTTCGTGATTCCCGCCAATTCCAAGTATGTTGCGCCCGGCATCATTCATGTCGAAGGCGATGCCTCGTCGGCCTCTTACTTCCTGGCGGCTGGCGCCATTGCGGGCGGCCCGGTGCGCGTTGAAGGCGTAGGGCGTGACAGCATCCAGGGTGACGTGAAGTTTGCCGATGCACTGGCCGCCATGGGCGCCCAGATCAGCTATGGCGATAACTGGATCGAGGCCAGAGCGCCTAAAAGCGGCAAGCTCAAAGCCTTTGATGCCGACTTCAACCATATACCCGATGCCGCCATGACCCTGGCTGCGGCCGCGCTCTTTGCCGATGGCCCCTGCACCCTGCGCAATATCGCCTCATGGCGCGTCAAGGAAACTGACCGCATTGCGGCGATGGCGACCGAATTGCGAAAAGTCGGCGCTATGGTGGAAGAGGGCGCGGACTATCTCAAGGTCACTCCGCCGACGGCCTTTATTGCCAATGCCGCCATCGACACCTATGACGACCATCGCATGGCCATGTGCCTGTCCCTGGCAGCGCTAGCCGGCGTGCCGGTACGTATCAATGACCCCAAATGCGTAGGCAAGACCTTCCCTGAGTATTTCGATGCCTTTGCCCGCATCGCTGCTCCCGTGATCGCCATTGACGGTCCGTCCGCCTCAGGCAAAGGCACGGTGGCCGCCCGAGTAGCCGCCAAGTTGGGTTATCACTATCTCGATAGCGGCGCCCTCTATCGCCTGACTGCCCTGGCGGCCAAGAAAAAAGGCGTGCCTTGGAATGACGAAATCAATGTCGCGGCAATTGCGGCCAGCCTGCCAGCCGAATTCCATGGTGAGCAGATTTTCCTGGCCGGGGAGGATGTCAGCAACGCTATCCGGACCGAGGAAATGTCCTCCGGCGCCTCCCAGGTGGCCGTCCTGCCAGCCGTGCGGGTCGCACTGCTGGAGCGGCAAAGGGCTTATCAGCGCTTCCCGGGCCTGGTGGCCGACGGGCGCGATATGGGCTCGGTGGTGTTCCCGAACGCCCCGGTAAAGGTGTTCCTGACAGCCAGCGCTGAGGCGCGCGCGGAAAGACGTTATAAACAGTTGATCGCTAAAGGAATGTCTGCTAATATCACTACCCTTCTGCAGGACTTACAGGCGCGTGACGCGCGTGACGCAGAACGGAGCGTAGCGCCACTGCAGCAAGGTGACGATGCGGCGCTGGTAGATACCACGCTGCTCGATATCGAAGCGGCGATACAGGCAGTACTGAATATCCGTTTGCAAAAGCAGCAGGCATGAACTTCACTGCAAGTATG
>DATJIB010000186.1:0-5383 GCA_035493575.1 Rhodocyclaceae bacterium
CGCCGCTACAGCTTGGTGCAAGCTAGCCTGATTTAAGGCAAAAATGATGAAATTGCTATGGCATGGCATCTGCTAGAGATGGGTGATACCACCCCTCTAGCGTGCCAGCATGACTCAGCTCATTCTCAAATACGAAGGCCAATACTCTCCTGATGCCATCTGGACTCAGATTGGCGGCAAGCATCTAGGCGGCAGTCTGTGGCGTTTCACTAACGAAACCGATGATATGGGCGGCTTGCTCGAACAGATCATTCGCGCTACAGACCCGCAGACCTTGAATACGACATTGGCTTTGCTGATGGACGATGCGAGCAATGATTGCCCGCTGGCAGCACTGGAAAGCGCCATGCCGGTACAAGCGATGTATGCGCGCAATCGCTACGCCTGGCTCTTGGTTGGCTTGGAGCAACGCATTGAAATGCATCTGCAGCCTATCGTGGATATGCAAGCCGGCGGCCAGGTATTTGCCTATGAGGCTTTGTGTCGCCTGCGTGAGCCGGCCGGTGAGTTGTTGCCGGGCGGTGAAGCCTTCACCCTGGCGCGGCAATTGCGCCGCCAGGACGATATGGATCTGGCTTGTCAGCATCTGGCCTTATCGCGCAAGGCTAGCGAAATCCCGAATGGCATCCCCTTGTTCATGAATGTGATGCCAACCACCTTGCTGCATGAAGGCTGGACCGCTCAGTGTCTGGCGTGGCTGCAGGAAATGGCCATTGATCCACGCGATGTGGTGATTGAGGTGGTCGAAAGCGAAATGGTTGACGCCTCGATTCTGGCGGAGCGTTGCGAGGCGTTGCGCGCAGCCGGCTTGCGCATTGCCCTCGATGACATGGGCGCGGGCTTCAACGGACTTACTACGCTGGCCATGGTGCGGGCCGAATTTATCAAGATTGATCGCACCTTGGTGCATGAGGCGCAAGGCAGCCGCGTGCGTGCCGTGCTGCTGGAAGCGATTGTGTCAATGGCCGAGCGCCTCGGCGCCACGGTGATTGCAGAAGGCCTGGAGCGTGCCGAAGACGTGGGCTTCTGCCAGAGCATGGGCATACGCTTGGGTCAGGGCTACTTCTTCGCACCACCGGCGGCAGATCTGCATGCCAAACCGATTCGCTTGCCGGATCTGGATGATGCCTGGCGTGCCCGACCGCAGGATCGTTTCCGCTTGACCGATGTGGTCGAGCCCGGCAATACCGTAGAGCTGCATGCCAATATCGAGACAGTGCGTGAGCAGTTTGCGCAGAACCCATCCTTGCCGTGGATAGTAGTGCTTGATCAGGAGCAGCCGGTGGGCTTGTTGTCGCGCGGTAAAATCCTGTCGCGTTCGACTCAGCAAATTGGCAAGGCCTGTGAGCCGATCCGGCGTGTGCTGCCGAATAACACCACGCTGTCTTCCTTGGCGCGCTCCCTCTATGTCAGCCGCGAAGGTCTGGAGCCATGGGTGGTAGTGGGACCGGATGGTACCTATCTCGGCACCGTGCAACCCATGAGTCTGATCGCGCAGATTCTCACCCATCGCGAACATGGCGCCAATCTGCATCCCCTCTCGCAATTGCAGACCGGGCCCAGCCTGCGTCAAACCATTGAGACACGTTTGTCGGGCGCCCACAAAATGGGCCTGACCTATATCGACCTGGATCACTTCAAGTCTTTCAACGATCGCTACGGCTTCATTCGCGGCGACGCGATGATACGTACGCTGTCGGAAATTCTGCGCCGACTGTTTGTCGGAAAACCCAATCAGGTCTTGGGCCACATTGGCGGTGATGATTTCATTCTGGTGATGGATGAGCCGGATGGCGATACCAGCTATCTGCGCAAGCAGCTGGAAACCGCCATCATCCAGTTCCATGCACTGGCTTCGCATCTATACGATCCGGAAGATCTGGATCGCGGCTTCTTTACGACCGAAGACGGCAAGCAACATCCGATTGCCGGCGTGTCGGTAGCAGTGGTGAATGGAAACACCGGCGCATTACCGAACAGCATTGCCGCGGCCGAGCGCGCGGCTTATCTGAAGAAGCTGGGTAAAGCCGAGTGGGGCAGCGTGATCGTCATTGAGGACACGCCGCATCAAATTCATCCAGTACGCTCGTTTGGTGATCTGGACTTATGGCGTACCAATGCGTTTGAAGCATTGGGCAGCCTCATGAACCACCCGCGTGGTCGAGACCCGCATTGTCTGGATGCAGCCTTCAAAGCCTATCCGTTTTTTGAAATGGTGTTCGAGCTGGATGCCAAGGGCGTGCAACGCTTCCCTAACTGGATCAACCCATCCATGTATGGACGCATGCGTGCGGGTGGAGTGGGGATTGATCGCAGCACGCAGGACTACTACTCACGGGTGGCGAGCAATGGCCAGCAGTTTGTGTCTACGATTTATCTGTCCACCGCCTCGGAGGATTTCTGCTTGACCCTGGCACAACCGCTGTTTTCACCCACGGGTGAATTTAGCGGCGTGCTGGTGGCCGATTTGAACCTGTCCTCCATGGCGGGCTTGCTGGACCGCCAGGGGACAGAGTGATTTAGGTGGCTGCGGCTTCGCTGAAGGTCACGCGGTCAAAATCACGACCGCGTTCGAGTGGCTGACCGAGGCGAATATTCTGAGTCTTGCCGTCATGCAGTTCGACAATGCGGCCCGGTTCAAACCAGCCTTGCGGAATAATCAAGGTCGAGGTTTCCTTGAGTGCCGCAATGGCGGGTAGCAGCAAGGCGCGCTCATAACTCATATTCTTGGCGCCGGCGATCTTGGCGGCGACAGCAAGGGCTTCAGGTTGGCCCGGAATCATCTGCACACCAATCTCAACCCCGTTGCCACGTACTACGGCCCAGCGCACACTGGCCAGCAAGGGGTTTTGTGTTCCCGTCACCTGCAATGTGAGCAGCATGCCGACGGCAATTCGAGTTTTGGTATTGCCGCTGGTACGCAGCAAGCGCATGCCACTGGCGCTTTCATCCAGTACCTGCCAATTTTCGCTGTCGGTTGGAGGGAGTGCTTCGGCACGCTTGACCGGCTCAACGGATTTACCCAGGGTTGCGAGCTGTTCACGTTCGCGGCGCAGCTTGCTCATATCGGCATCGCCGGGCAATTGGAATGGACGATCGCCCAGAAAAATCCGATGCGCATTTTCATATCCGGCACTCAGCATGCATTGGTTTGTGCTGGGGCGCCGTTCGTGTTTGCGAGGTGTCAGGTCTTTACACCAGCGCGCATAAATGCGCGCTAGCATTTGCTCGGCAGCGGGCTGGGTGCAATCATCACCCAGGTGCAGCTTGGACGGGCTGTCACCACGCGCCAAGGCTTGCAAACGTTTCTTTAAGCTGTGACGCAGCTCGCCGGTCAGCAGGATGCGCACTTTGCCATCCTTGCGCGGCTTGTGGCTGGCTGGCTCGGACTTGTCGAGGGCCACATAGAAAGGCACGGCCCCCGGGGTCTCCTGCGGCTGTTCAGTAATGCTGACCTTGTTGCTCCAACGACGTGCCCAACGTGTCAGCCAACCCATTTGACGCTGACTCAACTCAAAAGGACTGGCGCTGTGCAGTAGGAACGCTTCGGCATAGGTGGACTGAATCGTCACTGTCATATCCGGATTGCGCAAACGATCCTTGACCGGATCATTCATCACACCCAGCTGCTCGGCAACTTCTATGCATTGATGCAAGTTGTGCCAATGCTCGTCAGACGGGACGCTACTACTGCGGTAGATGTCAGTCTGTTTGTCCACAAGCGTAGACAGAATGCGCTCGATGATCTGTGCAGCGCGCGGCTGGATGGCAACTTCGCCCGTCAGCAAAGCCTCGAGGCAACGCACATAACCATCGGCGAAAGCGCGCCAGGTGGCTTGGGATGAGTCAAACGCGGCTTGTTCGGGCAAGGCCAGTGGGACTGGGCGGCGTGCAAAGCGCGCCTGACACTCTTCCTGTGTCTGATGCAAAGGTTCGCGCAGCACCTCAAGAATGGCGAAGCGTTCGGTGGCGGCCAATGTATGACGATTCAATAAACCCAGCTGGCGTTGCAGCAGCGATTGCATTTGCACGGTGCTGGCCAGCGGCTGGGCGGCAAGCCAGGTGCGGCATTCTTCGGCAGTGACAAAGGCGGGGCCGACATTGGGTAGAGAGGTGGTAACGGTGGCTGGAGTACTCATGGCTGACCTCAGGCTACGGATTAATTGGTGATGGCAAGGGCTGCAACCAGGGCGGCCTGCAGCTTGGCCTTGTCTGGCGCTGGTCGGGCGGGTGGTGTTGCCCGTACCGTTGCTGCCCAGATTGGCCGTGGAAAACACGCATCGTCACGCCAGCGTGGAATCACATGCCAGTGCAGGTGTGGCACCACATTGCCAAGGCTGGCGAGGTTAATCTTGTCAGGGGCAACGACGGCACGAACGGCCTGCTCAGTGGCGCGCACCACCTGCATCATATGAGCGCTATCAGCAGCGCTGAGTTCAGTCATTTCAGCAACATGTGCGGTCCACACAACCCGGCAAAATCCAGGGTAGAGAGCCGCTTCGTCGCCTTCGACCAAAATCACCCGGCATTTATCATCCGACCAGATCAGGTCGCCGCCGGGGACGGAACATAGTTCGCAGTTTCGCATTGATCCTCTATGGAGTTTTAATGTTCTTTGGCAAAGTGCAAGGATTATAGTGATTTATGGGGGGTGTGGGTCAAGCTTATCTGGTGAGCATTTGTTACTCTTTCCGTCCT
The DNA here is from genome assembly GCA_035493575.1 of Rhodocyclaceae bacterium. Lineage (GTDB taxonomy): Bacteria > Pseudomonadota > Gammaproteobacteria > Burkholderiales > Rhodocyclaceae. Next base: position 4,699 of record DATJIB010000186.1, read on the forward strand.
GGGAGGCGGCATGCGTATAGGCATTGATCTGGGCGGGACCAAAACTGAAATCGTGGCGTTGGCCGATGACGGCCAGGTCTTGTTACGCCGTCGGGTGGCCTCGCCCCAGGGCGATTATGCTGCGACGGTGCGCATGCTGACAGGGCTGGTCGAGGCGGCCGAAGCCGAACTTGGTCAGCGTGGCAGTATTGGCATCGGCATACCCGGCGCCGAGTCGCGCAGCACCGGACTGATCAAGAATGCGAATTCCACTTGGCTGATAGGCCAGCCTTTGAAAGCGGATTTACAGTTGGCGCTGGGCCGCGAAATCCGCCTGGCCAACGATGCCAACTGCTTTGCCTTGTCCGAAGCCAGCGATGGTGCTGCGGCCGGTTTGGCGGTGGTCTTCGGTGTCATTCTCGGCACCGGGGTGGGCGGCGGTATTGTGGTGAATGGCCAAGTCATTCAGGGTGCAAACTCCATTGCCGGCGAATGGGGGCATTGCCATTTGGGTTTGACTTTAGCTGCATCGCCGGTTGAGCCGGGCTGCTATTGCGGGCGTAAAGGCTGTGTCGAAACCTATCTGTCCGGCCCTGGACTGGCCGCCGATCACCAGCGTGTGAATGCACAAACCCTGAGTGCGGAAGCGATCGTGGCAAATGCCGTGGCAGGTGATGCTGTATGTGAAGCAACGCTGCAACGTTAC
>DATJIB010000187.1:0-5647 GCA_035493575.1 Rhodocyclaceae bacterium
CGCGGCTGCGCGCCCATGGCGGCCATATCTGAGACATTTACCGCCAGGGTTTTCCAACCCAGGTCTTCTGGGTCGGTGTCCGCATAGAAGTGCGTGCCGGCCACCAGCATGTCGGTGGAGATCGTGATCTCACACCCTGGCGATGGCTGGATCAGCGCACCATCATCGCCGCCGGCCAGCACGGTGTGCTGCGTCGGCCGTTTGAAATAACGGTCGATCAGCGCAAATTCTGGGGATTTCTGAATAGCCATGCGGCGAGTGCAGAAACTATCTGGCTTTGGCTTCGTGCGGACGCAAGGCAACGGCCAATTTATCCAGCACGCCATTCACAAACTTATGCCCGTCAGTGCCGCCATACTCCTTGGCTAGCTCAATCGCTTCATTGAGCACCACGCGATAGGGGGTTTCCACGTGATGCTTGAATTCAAACGCGCCCAGCAATAAAACGCCGCGCTCGATCGGTGACATTTCAACCCAAGGGCGATCCACAAACTGCTGAATCACTTCCTGCAAAGCGGCGGAGTCGTTCATAGTGCCGCGCAGCAGCAGGCGATACAGCTCGGCATCGGCCTTGTCGAAACCGTTGACCTGCATGGTGTGGGCTTCAATCGCGGCTTCGTCCTGGCCGCCAACTTGCCATTGATAAATACCTTGCAGCGCGAATTCGCGGGCGCGGTGACGTGCTGATTTACTGCTCATTACTTTACCGCCTTCAAAAGATTGGCCAGCTCAACTGCTGCTTCAGCAGCCTCGCCACCCTTTTGCGCCATGCGTACATGCGCTTGTTCGTCGTTCTCGGTAGTGAGCACGCCGTTGGCAACAGGAATACCGGTGGTCAATTGCACATCAGTGATACCACGCGCCGACTCGTTCGACACCACTTCAAAGTGATAGGTCTCACCGCGAATGACACAACCCAATGCGATCAAGGCATCGAACTTGCCGCTCTGCGCCATGGTTTGCAAGGTCAGTGGGATCTCCAGTGCGCCAGGAACCGTCACCAATGTGGAGCTGGCCACACCCAAGCGCTTCAGCGCTTCAGCCGCACCGCCGAGCAGGCCTTCGCCGACCTCAGGGTTGAAGCGGCTCATGACGATACCGATCTTCAGACCAGCACCGGCCAGATTCGGATTGATTTCTTGTACGTTGTCAAAGCGTGGCATGGTCATGCCCTTTCAGTGAATGTCTTCAGGAGAAACGTAACCGGTGACTTCGAGTCCGAAGCCGGCCATGCTTGGAATGCGCCGTGGGGTGGCGAGCAGCTTCATCTTGCCAACGCCGACCTCACGCAGAATCTGTGCGCCAACGCCATACAAACGCGAATCCCAACGCGCCGATGGACGGCTCTCTTCGCGCAACGCAGCCAGTACTTCGCTACGTTCGTAACCACCGCGCAGCAACACCAATACACCGGCGTCACTCTTGCTGATGGCACGCATGGCCTGATCAATGTTGAAGCTGTGACGATGGCTCTCAGTATCAAGAAAATCGAGCACGGAGATAGGCTCATGCACGCGCACTAGCGTTTCGGCATCAGATTTGATCTCACCGCGCGACAAAGCCAGATGTACTTCGCCGGTGGTCATGTCGGTGAAGGCGCGCAGGCGGAAATTGCCATGCACATTGGTCACCTCCTTGTCGGCGACCATCTCGATCAGCTTTTCGGTTTCATTGCGATAGTGAATCAGATCACGGATCGCGCCGATCTTGAGGTTGTGCTTTTTGGCAAATTCGATCAGATCCGGCAGACGCGCCATGCTGCCGTCGTCCTTGAGAATCTCGCAGATCACCGCAGCTGGCTCCAGGCCAGCCAATTGGGCCAGATCGCAACCGGCTTCGGTATGGCCAGCGCGTACCAGCACACCACCATTCTGGGCCGTGAGCGGGAAGATATGGCCGGGCTGGACCAGGTCAGCAGGCTTGGCGTTATGCGCCACAGCCGCTTGTACCGTACGCGAACGGTCATGGGCCGAGATACCCGTGGTCACGCCCTCGGCAGCTTCGATCGAAACCGTAAAGGCGGTGCCATGCGGGGTGCGGTTATCGGTCACCATTTGTGACAGACCCAGCTGGCGGCAACGCGCCTCGGTCAAGGTCAGGCAAATCAGACCACGGCCATGCATGGCCATGAAGTTGATGGCTTCGGGCGTGACATGCGAGGCGGCCAATACCAGATCGCCTTCGTTTTCACGGTCTTCCTCGTCAACGAGAATGACCATGCGGCCGGCGCGCATATCGGCCATGATTTCGGAAATGGGGCTCAGGGAGCTAGGGGTGTTGCTGCTCATGGGAACCTGCTAAAGGCAGAAAGTGAAGCGGAACCGCGCATTTTACGCCATTAGTCGCGCCAAGACAGCCCACCCCACCCCGCGGGCGGCTAAAAGCCGGCCGCGAGGGCGGATCAGCTATCAATCGAAGTAATTATTCATGGCCCGGGCAAAGGCTTCATATAAATCAGGCAGGTTGAAATCATGCGCTGCCATCTGGGTACGCCGCATGAATACAACGAACTCCCGCGTACTGGTCTGCAGCAGACTATCCGGGCTGGCCTCCTGCACGATGATCTGCACCGCCAGATTCGCTGCCTCGCTGCCTTGCTCAAAGCCTGATGGTCCCAAGGCAAACATTCCGCCATCCTCAACATAGAAGCCATTCCCGCCGATGATGGGGACAGGCGAGTTGATTTCGGTCCACGCCACCACTTCGCGCGGCGAGACTAATTTCGGATCATCCACGCAGTCTTTGACGCTGGTATCTACCTTGCAGTCATAACGCACTAGGCGCCGATAGTTGCTGACGAAAAGCGCATCCGCATCCTGCCCTGCCGCCAATACTGCTGTCTGCCATTCCGTGAAAGTTCTGACCAGCTTGCTGCCCACGTAGCTGAGCGGCGCCCAGTTAAAGGTGCGAATTGATTTGTCGTCCAGTTTGACGGAGTTGGATTGATCGCCCAAATGCATGATCCGCAATGCTTGCGTGGCGTGCGGGCCTTTGGCTTTGGCGTGTCCGGCCAGTAAAGCATCGCGGACGGCAGCCAGCTGCTTACGCTCAAACACGCCCGCCACATTCTTGGCACCAACGTACCCGTAATCGTCCACGCCGCCGTTGACGCCAGCAAACACGATCTTGATATGCGGATGATTGACGTAGTAACTACCGACCAAAGCCTGCGCATCATCATCGATGGCGATGATCACATCGGGATTCCAATCCTCCACCACGCGGCGCGCTTGCGTGCCGGCCGCATGGCGAGCGTCGGCCCAGGGACGGCGTTTGAGATCCATGTAATGCCAGCGCACTGACCATTCCGGATAGGTATTCAAAACCCGCTGCAAACCACTATTCACATCACGGGTCCATGAATACTCGGGGTCGTAACTATGAATAATCAAGACGCGTTTCTGCATCACGTTGTGATCAACGGCCAGCAAAAGCGTGCCCAACACGAACAAAACACCAAACAGAATACTCAGGCGACGCTTCATAGCAGGCCCAGCCATTTCCAGTACGGCACTGAGGCATACAGCGCCGCGAGTTTGACCAGATTCATCAGCGCGTTATAGAGCAGGAAAGTTTTCTCGTTATAACCGGGCTGCTTGAGTGCCGAATTACGGAACTGCATGTAATACGAACACTGGTAAGGAAAGAACCACATCTCACCCAGCACTAGCACCGCCATACCAACCACCCAGCTATTGGTTCCATATACATCCGCCAGCGGCATGAATACAGCCGCGGCAATCACGATGGTGGCGCTGATCGGCACCACCAGGCGGATCAGGAAAATCACACCGAACAGCACCAGTAAAAACAGTTCAAGATTGCCTTGCAGCAAACCGCCAATGCCGGACAGCTTGCCTGCCAACCAGGTGTTCAAACCGACGGCATTAAAGCCAGCCGTGATCGCAGCCAAGCCGCCCAGATAGACCAGGAACGGCCAATCAATCTTTTCCTTGAATTCGCGCTTGCGCAGAAAACCGAACAACAAGAGTGTGTACAAAATCGTCAGTGCCACCCATGGCGGCGGTACTTTATGTATGGCTGCCGTCGCTACGCCCAAGGTGAAAACCAGCACGCCAAACAAGGCTGCCCATTCGCGCCCTTTGATCTTGCCGAGCAGATGCAACTGCGCTACCAGTTGCGGGCGCGACAAATGTCTATCTTCCTTGCTGCCAAGAAACATGGGGCTCAAGATCAGATGGCTGCCCAACATTACCGCCGCAGCGACAGCGGAAGCCGCAAACCAGTGCAGCCATGAAAACTGGGCTTGCGTCTGTGGTTGCAGCAAACTGAAAATGACGAAGTTAACCGACTTGCTGGTTAGAAACGCGGCAGATAAAACACTGGCGCCAGTGAAGGCTGTGACGGCCAGTCGAGTGGTATCAGGATGGCCTTTGGGCAGACGCAAAGTCTCAACCATATCGCTCATCAGCGGCGTTACCAAGGCAACGCGACCATTGATAGATGGCACCAGTGGCGTCAGCAGCATGCCGGTAATCAGCAGGGCACTGTTCTGCCAGAACGGATGGTTAGGCAGACGTAGCAACATCCACAAGAGGAAGCGATAGCTAAGGCCCGAGGCTACGATCACGGTGCTCAGGCCCAGCACGCTCATGGCCAGGAAAAAGGTATCCGACGCAAAGCCCGACAGCACCACTTCAGGCGGCGCGAGGCCGAGTACGAGTATCGCAAGCAGGGCAAACAGGCTGGGCACGTATTCATCGACCAGCGTGAACACCCACATGACCACCGTCGCGCAGAACATCGCGAGGAAGATCACTGCGTTATCGCGCAGGCCCCAGCTTTCGCCGAACAAGAGGATCAATCCCGGACCGATCACGGTCAGCGCCCAGCCTATCATTTCGCGCCAAGTGCCGGCATCGACCTCCTTCTTCGATTCCTTTTCGCCGAGCGACGTTTCATGGCTGCTGCGCGACAACAGCAATTGATAGCAACGCGTCCCGAGATCCGGATTGCTCTTGATCAGCGCTCTCAGGCTGAACAGGGGAATCTCAAGCAGACGCAGCGCCGTTTCGGCGATTGCGGTTGTCATGCGCCCGGCCAGATCGGTGCCCGCCTCCTCGCCGACCACACCTCGTTCGATCAGCTGGTTCTGTCCATCGGCAAAGTGCAGGCGCACGCTGCCGGCGAGAATCAACCATGCGTTTCCGGTAGCGTCGCCCAGCGCATACAAGGTCTCACCGGCCTTGAGCTCGCGTTCGTCCAGATGGGGCAGCAAGCGCGCCAGCGTTTCATGCTGGCAGCGTCCCAGCAGGGGGTCGTCCAATAGCGGCTGAACGAAGGTATCCGCGTACGCCGGATCGATCACCGACGACCTCCCGCCCAACCTCCCTCCCGGGGAGGGAGGCGACTCCGGTTCGCAATGAAGCCTTGCTTCATTGCTCCACACATAGACGCTGCCTTGGCTCGGGACGGCCCTTCGCCAAGGCGTGCTTCTCTGTAGCTCCCCACCATCATGCCTGGACGTCCGCCTTGCGAACTACGCCATAGACATGCACGGGCTCGCGACGGCCCTTGACTTGGCGCGGACCGAAGTCTTCGATCGCCAGCTCGGTGCGCTCGCGTATGGCTTCGTAGGTCGCCTTGTTCACGAGTACCGGATTGCCGTCGAATTCCTTGGTCATGC
>DATJIB010000188.1:0-3668 GCA_035493575.1 Rhodocyclaceae bacterium
TTCGTGCTGGGCGTGAATGTGCCGCCGATTCCTGAGCTTGGCGCAGTTGGTGGTTTCGACTTCCGCTTGCAAGATCGCTCAGGACAAGGCCGCGAAAAGTTGATGGAAGCGCGCAATATGATGTTGGGTATGGCGTCGACCAATCCGCATCTTGCAGGTGTGCGTCCGGAAGGCCAGGAGCCAGCTCCGCAAGTACTGCTTGAGATCGATAGAGCCAAGGCGCGTGCACTGTCGGTTGATCTGGGCGAGCTGAACACCACTCTGCAATCGACTCTCGGTGTTTCGTACATCAACGACTTCGTACGTAGTGGCCGCATCTTGCGCGTGCAGATGCAAGCCGATGCAGACCTGCGCAGATCGCCGGACGACATCCTGCGTTTGCCGATCCGCAATACGCGTGGTGAGATGTTGGAGCTCGGCGAAATAGCTACGCCGAAATGGCAAGTGGGTTTGCCCAAGGTGGATCGCTATAACGGCTTACCCTCAGTGAAGTTGTCGGGCAGTGCTGCACCGGGCAAGAGTTCGGGCGAGGCGATGGCGGCGATGGAAGAAATGGCGTCCAAGCTGCCACCGGGTTTTGGCTACGAATGGTCGTCCACGTCTCTTGAAGAAAAGGTCTCCGGCAATCAGGCGCCATTCCTGTTCGGTCTCTCGCTGATCGTGGTGTTCCTGGCCCTGGCCGCACTCTATGAGAGCTGGTCGATTCCGTTCGCGGTGTTATTGGTAGTGCCGCTCGGTATCTTCGGTGCGCTGTTGGCGGTAACCTTGCGCGGCATGCCTAACGATGTGTACTTCAAGGTCGGCCTGATTGCGATTATCGGTCTGTCCTCCAAGAACGCGATTCTGATTATCGAGTTTGCACGCGAACTTCAGGATAAGGGCATGGGCGTGATGGAGGCGACGCTCGAAGCGTGTCGTCTGCGCTTCCGCCCGATTCTGATGACCTCGATTGCATTCATCCTCGGCGTCATGCCACTGGCGATTTCCAGCGGTGCTGGCGCTCAGAGTCGTCACGACATCGGTACCGGTGTTATCGGCGGCATGATCGGGGCAACAGTACTGGCGGTATTCCTTGTTCCTGTGTTCTTCGTCGTGGTGCGTCGTTTCTTCCCCGGCAAAGTGGGGCCGAAACATATCGACGATCTGAGAACTTCTGGAGACACACATGTTGAATAAGTCTTCCCTGTCACTTGCTGTAGCGAGTGCGCTACTGATCAGCGGCTGTTCGCTGGCGCCAGACTTTCTGCGCCCTGCCGCGCCGGTAGCCAATGAATGGAATGCCTCGGTCAATGTCTCGCCTGACGGCAAGCGCAATATCGACAATACGCCGTGGCAAGCATTTTTCCCGGATCCGCGTTTGCAAGCCTTGATCAATTCGGCATTTGAATACAACCGCGATATGCGGATTGCGATTGCTCGTGTCGAAGAGGCGCGTGCTTTATATGGCGTGCAACGTGCTGATCGTCTGCCAGGCTTGAATATCACGGGTAGCCAAACCGCTGCGCGCACTCCGGCCAGTGTGTCCACCACGGGCTCCACCCTGCGCACGCGGCGTTACGATGCCGGCTTGTCGGTCTCGTCATTCGAGCTCGACTTCTGGGGGCGTGTTGCCAACCTCTCTGATGCCGCACTCTCCAACTATCTGGCGACTGAAGAAGCGCAGCGCTCTTTCCGTCTCAGCTTGATGGCCGATGTGGCGAATGCTTATTTCACTGTGCTGGAAATGGAAGATCGCGCGGCGGTCGCCGAAGAGACAGTGAAGTCGCGTAGCGAAGGCCGTGACATTCTGGCCAAGCGTAGGGAAGTCGGTATTGCCGGCGACCTGGATTTCCTGCAGGCCGATGGTGCATTGGAATTAGCCAAGGCTGATCTGGCTAACCTTGAGCGCCAACGTGCTGCCGCCGTAAATGCGCTGGTGTTATTGGTAGGCCAGCCCGCCTTGGCCAAAGACTTGCCAGCCGGCAAACGTTTGACCGAGCAGGATGTGGTGGCTGATTTAAACGTGAGCGTACCTTCCGAGGTGTTGCTCAAACGTCCAGATGTTTTAGCCGCGGAACTGAAGCTCAAGGCCGCGAACGCCAACATCGGCGCGGCACGTGCTGCCTTCCTTCCCAAGATATTGCTGAGCGCCAGTGTGGGTAGCGCTGCACCTTTGATGTCCGGTTTGTTCGACAGCGGCAATGGAGCCTGGAGTTTTACGCCGAGTTTGAGCATGCCTTTATTCGACTGGGGGCGCACCAGCAACAATCTGGATGTGGCCGAAGCACGCAAGGTGATCGCAGTCGCTGAATACGAAAAAGCCATTCAGCAAGCCTTCCGCGAAGTGGTGGATCTCTTGGTGGCACGTGAACAATTGGCCAAGCAATTGACTGCACTCGAGGCTGCCGAGAAAGCTCAGACCGAACGTCTGCGCCTCGCCGATGCGCGCTACAAGGGCGGTATCGCCAACTATCTGGATGTTCTCGACGCACAACGCGAAGCCTACAGTGCGCAGCAATCGACGATACAGGCGCGGCGTTTATTGTTGAGCACCGCGGCTAATTTGTACAAGGCATTGGGTGGCGCTGAAGTGAGTACTCCAGCTCAGTAAAGCGCTATGCAATTCACAAAGCCCGTGATTGTCATAAATGACAGTCACGGGCTTTCGTTGATTAAAAAATAAAAAAGACCTGGCTTTTTTCTGTAACCAACTCTTCATTTGTATTTCTTACACGCGCGTCTAAAGTGAGTTTGCAATGTCATTTTGCAGTCACTGATCGATCTGGCGCCAATCGTGATTGATCGCAAGCTTGCATTGCGTTGATGCTTCTTTATTCCTTTTGACTGGAGAGACCAAATGAAAAAGAGCTTTATTGCGACAGCAATGACTTCTGCCTGCGTGGCTGCGCTTGTACTTGCGTCGGCAGCGAACGCAGCAATTATTTCCGACTTCAAGTTCAAAGCGCCGAATCAAATCAGTGCCATGAGTGCGCCGATTGCTGATCGCGATGATGATGGTGACGATGACCATGAATGCCGCCGTCACCCACGTCGTTGTGATGATGATAACGACTATTAAACCTTAGGCTTTGCTTTATTGCCGCTCAAGCCTTGCACTGCAGGGCAGGCATGGGTGGTAAAAAATACTCGTCGGCCTTATCGTTTTTCCAGTTGCCGTAGCCGCTTTTCCAAGCGCGCCACATCATCACGCAAGCCATCGACCTGGCTGGAGAAACCGTTGATTTCCTGTGGAGAAACCAGGGTGCCGGTTTCGTCGCGCAAATATTCAACGATGTTCTCGGCGAAATTTTGCCCGGCCTGTTTCTGCCACGCAGTGAAAGTACGCAAAGTATTGGCGATCCGATGTGCGGCAATATCGCCAACCACACGCGACAAGTCTTCTTCAAAATCCCACGACAAATGGCGCAATACAAAGCCCAGGGTATCGGCGAACTCAACCGAGCCTTTGATGTGCGCATTGCGCATGGCTTTGTCGGTGCCTTGCAGGGCTAGCAAAGGCGTTTCTGCCGGCAGCACTATTTCTACATCAGGCGTCCCTTTACCGACGCTGAACAAGCCTTCGGCATTGACCTGCAATTGCAAGCGAAATGGCGGCATTACAAACAACGCTTCACGCCCGGCAAACGGACTCAGACGTTGGCGTGCCCAGGCGGCACGGCCCAGCACGT
>DATJIB010000189.1:0-12742 GCA_035493575.1 Rhodocyclaceae bacterium
CATATTCGCTATAGGCAATCTGGGTGGCTGGTGCATTTTCAGGCAGCGGCTTGCCTTTGGCGTCCAGATATTGCGGATGCGGCACTTCGGTTGAAGTCGCGGCCTCCAGCACGTAAGGGCGCTTCAGATAATGGTATTGCAGCGGCGGCTCATACACCTGGGCAATGAAGGTCGCCTCATCCTCGGCATAGGCCTGGGTGGGATCAAGGTGCTTGGGCCGGTCGGTGAAGGCTGTGTACAGCGTATTTGCCTTGCGCTCCGAGGCCGGATAGGGGTTGTTCCATTCGCTGCCACAGCCGGTTAGCAGGGCAAGCGCAAGAAGAAGCAGAGTTGGGTAGCCAATACGCATAAACGCGAGTGTAGCCCAAGGCAGGATAGCTGCGGCCTTGGGCGGCGCTATCCGTTATAATTCAGGGATCCAATCAGGGAATCAGTCAGGGAATATAACAATGGGCTTTCTTGCCGGAAAACGTATCCTGCTCACAGGTCTGCTGAGCAACCGCTCCATCTCTTACGGCATCGCCAAGGCTTGCCATCGTGAAGGCGCCGAACTGGCCTTCACTTATCAAAACGAACGCTTTCTGGATCGCATCACCAAATTCGCGGCCGAATTCGACAGCAAGCTGGTTTTTCCTTGCGATGTCGCTGAAGATGCGCAAATCGATGCGCTGTTCGCCGACCTCGGCAAGCATTGGGATAGTCTGGACAGCGTGGTGCACTCCATTGCCTTCGCTCCGTCAGAAGCCATCGAAGGTGACTTTCTGAATGGCATCTCGCGCGAATCCTTCCGCATTGCCCACGATATTTCCTCATACAGCTTTGCTGCCCTGGCCAAGGGCGCACGCCCGCTGATGCAAGGCCGCAACGGTTCGCTGCTGTGTCTGTCTTATCTCGGCGCAGAACGCACCATGCCTAACTACAACACCATGGGTCTGGCCAAGGCCAGCCTTGAAGCGGCCACCCGTTACCTGGCCTTCTCGCTCGGCCCTGAAGGCATTCGTGCCAACGCCTTGTCGGCAGGTCCAATCAAGACCCTGGCAGCGTCAGGCATTGGCAATTTCGGCAAGCTGCTCGCCTATAACTCGCACAATGCGCCATTGCGTCGCAATGTGACGATCGACGAAGTCGGCAATGCTGCAGCCTTCCTGCTCTCTGACTTGGCTAGCGGCATCACCGGTGAAGTGATCTATGTCGATGGCGGCATGCACTCCACCGCACTCGGGAACCCAGATCCGCTGCCAATGTAATTTCAGAAGTACGCGCGACCAGGGAGTTTATCCCTACAGTCAGGGCGGCTCAGCTTCAAGCTGGCCGCCCTGATTTTTTGATAGCCGACCTGGCTAACTGCACTCAGCGTTTATGCCGCTCTGTGTTCACCGATGAACTTAAGCAGGTGGATCAAGATGGCAGCGGCCACAACGACAGCCCCCAGACCTCCTACGGTGTATGAGGTGATCAAGCCAAAAAACCACAAAACAACAACGCTAGCTGCAAGTATATAAAGCATGTCAAATTCCTTTTGGCGCCTAAGGCAGCCATTGAGTCGAGCCTGATCGAAACCATCCTGCATCGACAACATCGAATCCACGCGCTGATTAATCAATCCGCAGACACGTAGACATTAATACCGGCATTTCACGCCAGACACTGTTCGAGAGCACACATAGCATGCAAATCAGCGTGGCAGTGCAATCGATACGAGCCTTATGCCAGAGGTGGTCAAGGTGGCAAACACCACACGCTCAGGCGTCACGAACGCCCCCGCCGTGCCCATGTAATCCCACTCCTGGGTGGTATCAATAAGCTTCAGTAGTTCCGTTCCGCCTGCACTCAGTCGCACAACAGCAACGCCCTTGGGCCTGACCGGATACACACCTATGCACTGCTTGCCATCGCAGCGCGTGAGAATGCGGCTTTCGCTGACCATGGGCGGCAATCCGTGCTGGATATTTTCAATCTCGCCACTCAGGTTCAGCCTGGCCACAAACCCCGCCTCGCCCGATGATCCGGCAACGACATATGCAGCCAGCCCGGGAACGAACTCAAGGTCGTAGGCGTAGCGAATCGGCATGCGCTGGCTGATCTCACGCGACGACGACAACTTCCCCTTCGCATCGACCAGAACGCTATGCAGTGTCATATCCGGATAACGTTGCCATACCACCATCCAGTTACGATCAGAGCCCGCCACCAGAGGCCAACCGTCACGATGACCGCTCGCAATGTCGATCTCCTTGCCGCGTTTTCCATTGTTCTCGATGATGCGAACATGAATATCCTTGCCCGTGCCGCGATCAAGAAAGCCACCATGATCGACCCAGTCTTCGCCATAGCTAATCAGAAAGCGATCGCCCATCGCAGCAACATGACCAGAGTGGCCGCCGCGCCTGACCATGAAGGGATAAGCGCGCAGCACTTTCAGATTGCTATCCCACATACCGGCATATTGATTGATGCCGTCGCTGCCGTCCTCCGAGGTCATCAGCAGCGTGCCCGCTGCATTGACGGCAACACTAGGGGGCTCTTGCGCTTCAGCGCGTGCGACTAGAACTTTGGGGTCACTTAGCGTCACATCGCCGGCGCTTGGCGCATTCAGCCACGCGTAATACACATCGTGCTGCCAGTCCCCACCCAGGTTAGGGCGCGGCGGATTGCCAGGGCTGCCCCATACCACCAGCCATCGCTCGCCGAGCTGCACAACATTGACGCCATGTTGCCAGGCGCGATGATCCTCTTCTGCGTCAGCAGTGCCTATGAGCGACAGCGCCATCAGCGCTGCCATCAATGTTCGGCAAAGCGACATGCAAGGCGCCTTAGACGGGAACGGCTTCAGCGCCATTCAAGACTTCGACGTTCGTGATGCGACCACTCTCATCGTGACTGACGCTAAGCATTTTTTTATCCTGCCAGCTCAAAACTACGAAAGGGTCTTGGCCAAACTCGCGCCCGATGTCGGCATTGGTGACGGGCAATGAAGCTGTCCGCTTTTCAATACCGCGAAAGCGGAGGATGTTGTAAAAGGCCCAAAGAACCAGCCCGCCGCCGAGCATCAAGATCACCAGGCTATACACGCCGATCACCCGGACGACCTCCTCGAAGCCACCCAGCACAACCATGTATTTGAAGGCTTGTTGAATCCCGAGCGCCCAGGCCAATAGCGCAAGCAAGGGAACCCACAGGTAAAACCAGAACACCCAGAATATGAGCGTCAGTAAGCCGAACAACGTGCGCTGCTGTGGTGACTGCAGATCGGGACGTTCGATGATTGGTGATTTCATGGTGGCAATATGCCGCGGTCTGGACTTATCCATCGTGCCCTCTTCTTGCTTCCTCGCAGCAGCGCCCGCGGCACCGCTACGATAGTGGTTAACATATTGAGAAACCAGTAGGCCAGCGGATACCAGATCATCCAGTAAAAGCTTTTCAAGGCTCCCTTGTCATAGCGCGCATCCAGCCACAGGCTAATGCCGATCTGTATCAGGCATGTCGTGCCGACCATGATGCCATTCCAGCCGGAAAGAAAAGTCGGTACCTTGTATTCGGGCGGCAGATCAAACATGAATCCGAGCAGCCACAGTACCCCCATGATGAGCATTGAATAAGCCCACACGACGCTCATGATGAACTCAAGCAGTACTGGCCACATGCGGCGCGCTTTCCACAGGTAATTGATGTGCCAGTTCTTCAGCATCACCTGAATACCACCAGTGGCCCAGCGCAAACGTTGCTTCCAAAGCCCCCCCAGGGTTTCAGGAGATAGAATCCAGCACTGTGCCTTGGGCTCAAAGCGCACATCCCAATGGCGAATCTGGAGCTTCCAGCTGATATCGATATCTTCGGTCAGCATCTCCGAACTCCAGTAGCCGACATCGTGCAATGCCGCCTTGCGAAAACAGGCGACAACACCCGAGACGGTGAAGATGCGGCCATAGGTTCTTTGGGCGCGCTTGATCAAGCCGACAATCGATGAATACTCACCGACCTGCAACCTGCCGAGCAAGGTTGAACGATTGCGCACCCGCGGATTGCCAGTGATGGCACCGACACGTGGGTTGATGAAATGCGCCATCAGCCATGTCAGAGCATCCGGATCAAGCAGCGCATCCGCATCGATACAGCACAGGAATTGCGCTGGTGTCATGACCGCAGCGGTGTTCAATGCAACTGCCTTGCCCTGATTTTGCGTCAGGTGGATAACCCGTACACAAGCATGCTGCGCAGCCAGTGCATCAAGAATATTGTGTGTTTCGTCGGCACTGCCATCGTTAACCAGCAGGATGTCAAAATTGGGATAGGTTGAAGCCAGCAAATATTCAACGGTGTCCTCGATATCACGGCCCTCGTTGTGACAGGGCACCACAATTGTCACCAGCGGATATTCAGGCAAGACCGGCGGCGGTTGGGTGTGTCCGCTCGCCAACTTGCGATGTCCCTTTGGTGGGCGCTCATAATGAAAGTAGTAGAACACTGCGCCTATCATCCATAAATAAGCCATGAACAAAGGGTAGTAGTACGAGTATGCCGAGAAAAATTCGATCGGCGATGTTCCTGGGTCCAGCATCATCAGTCCTTTGCTCTCTGCCGTTGTGGGTACAGGCGTAGCGACATCGCCGGCGCCAATTGCCTAGGGGCAGTACCGTCATACAAAGAACCGGCGGTAATGTATCCAAAGTTGATGACACCATTCAGTTGCAAATCCGTCATCTGGCGCGAGGCAATCTCTCGCGACGCAGGCTCGGATGAGTACGGATCAAGCTGCAGCATGACAATCAGCTTGTTGGGTGGAACGCTTGTGTTTGGTAACGAGGTGCCTGCTGCTTGCCCGTCGGCCAAGGGCATGACCAGAGCTACGTAGTCGTAGGCAGCCAACGACCCTGCATCGTTCGCGGCCAGCGCAACTGCGCCGCCACGCAGCTTGCGCACGATGGGCATAGGCATATGGAATTCACTGCACCGTGTGGCAAGCTGACGCGACCACGTTGCCACCGTGCCGGCTTCAGGAAAGTCGGCAGCCGACATTTCGTCAAAGACCAAACCATCGAAACTCGCGTGGCGTCCTAGCTCTTCATACAGTTCGGTCAGTTGTGCTTTAGACAACTGGGGAATGGCCAGCGGCATCACTGCAAAAACCTTGACGTCGGCGCGCGACGCAAGTTGCCAGGCTGCGCGATTGAACAGATCGCCGCGCATAGGCAAGCCATGGTTAGGGAAATAGGTAGCTTTAATTCGGCCGTCCTGGTCAGGCGCAGTGGTCGCATGCAGAAAGACATGAGTGGGCTTGAGCGTTTCGATGCGATCAAGCAAGGCTGAGAGATTGCTTTCCTGGCGTTCAGGATCACTGCTATAAACGTCATCCAGGCTCACTTCGATAACGCGAATCGGCGCCCGATAGCGAGCCCCACGTACCTCGGCAGCAAACTCTGGCAAGGTTGGAAAATGCTCAATCAGGGTACGACGCATCGTCGCCAAACTGACTTCCGGCGTATTGATACCGTCGTCCAGCGTAACGCCGATGCTCATGCCGGAGTCAGCGGCAATATCCATCAAGGCCTGGTTATAGCTGCCATATGGCCACACGATGGCACGCGGACGTTTGCCGGTATTACGTTCGATCACGTCGGCGCTACGGACAATGTCGGCGCGCACGCGAGCGCGCCATGCCGTATCGCTTTCATAGCTGCCAGTAGCGGCATCATAAATACGTGCTGTAGCCGCGGGTTGCAGATTGCCTTGCGGGTTGGCCGGCACGCCCTGGTGCAGGTCATAGGAATGTGAAGCGAGCTCGACCAGGCCCGAATTGGCCATCTCGCGCAGAATTGCCCACGATGGGAAACTAGCTTCGACAACGCTGCCCTTTTCTCCATATGGCATCGCTGTAGCGTGCGGAACATCGATCCACTTACCCACCACAGCCAGCAATGCCGGATAACCGAACTCGCGCAGCAGCGGATAAACGCGGGTATAGAAGGATAGGTAGGCATCGTCAAAAGTCAGAAGCACAGCGCGATCGGGTAACGGCGGCCCGCCCCTGCGTGCCTTGACGATCGCATCCAGGCTGACCGGCACATAGCCATTGCTGCGTAGCCAGGCAAACTGCCGGACCAATGACTCGGCATCGACTGCATATGGGTCTGGGTAATCGCGAACATCGTCACGCACCTCATGATACGAGAGCACGATAAAACTGCCCGGCACCGGTGGCGCGATGGCTAACGGCGAATCAACGACTGTCGGTGCGGCAAGCGCCTGAGTTGTCACGGCGGCCAGCAATACCATTATGCGAATGAACATGCGCATCTCAGAACCTCGCATTCAGGTAGAAGTACGCAAAATCTCTATCGGTCTGCACACCATCATAGGGATGGCGGCTGTGGCCGACGCCGTAGCGCAAAGTCAGTCTGTCGTCGGCGGCATATTCCTGTTCATAGCGGGCCTCGTAGAGCGAGCCAGTGCTGAAGCCTTCCTGAGAGTAGCTACCGCCAGTGAGCACCAGACGGTGCTTGAATGAGCGCGTGTAGCGGCGCCACTGTATCCACTCATTGGCGAGCTCTAGTGTTGGCGAGAAATCGCGCGAAGGATTGAAGTAAGGCGTATTGGTGGAGGAATTGCGCGAGGTGTACAAGCCGCCCGTGAGCTCCAGCTTGTAGATTGGCCCGGCGATGACACGCTCGGTCCAGCGCGCCTGGGCAGTGTCGCGCCGATTGCCGTCGCTAAAATCCATGCGCGCAATCGAGCCGGCGATGGTGCGTGACTCATGTGCCCGCCAAACCACCTCACCGCCAATTCGATTTGCATCGATACCAGCAAGACTGGCCTGCAAGGGCGTCAGGTTGGAAGATTTGTCGTACTCACCGCGAAAGATCCAGTGATCATCCGGCGTATAGGCCAGCATCGCCGACAACGCGGCATCGTTCTGGTTGATGTCTGTGGAGACCTCACCGCGCATGATGTACAAGGGCGAGCGATATTCAAGGCCGGCACCGACACGTTGGCGCTTGCCGGTGCCTTGATCGAACTTGGCTTGCGATGTAAAGGTATGCGCAAAGGCCCGGTAGTTGTCATTGAACGGACTGGAAAACAGCCAGGCGTCCACCGCATAGTCTTGCGTACCCGTTGGTCCGCCCGAAGAACGACCGTAAGTACCGTCGATAATGAGCTCTCGCATCTGATGCACTTGCTGCAGGCGGGCGGCCCGCACTACGCGGCCATCCTCTGCATCCACCGCTTGGGCTGCGGCCAGTGCTGATTGGGCGGCGCGATAGTCACGCATTTCCAGCAAGGCACCGGCACGTTCGCCGAGCGCACCGCTATTTTCGGGATCAACCGCAAGCACCCAGCTGAGTTCCCGTTCGGCTGCACGCGGCCAGCCGCGGGCGCGCATGGTACTCGCATGATCGGTGCGGACATCCATATTGTAGGGCGCACGGATGGACAACTCACGCAGGCGCTCCTCAGCCTCACCGGGGCGATTTGCAAACAGCGGCGCCATCGAGCGCGCCGAGAGCACACGCGTGTAAGCCGGGTTGTCGCGTTCGGTGGCGGGGCTCCAGGCATCAATCCATTGCGGCGTCGCAGCCAGTGTTTGTTCGATTTGCGCCAAGGCAGCGGCGTGATCTTCGGACTCAGCCAGCGCATAGAACAATCCGATCTGGGCTTCAAGATTCTTCGGATCGGATTGCAAGGCATCTCGATAAAGGTCACGCGCACGCTCGGGTTGCTGCAGGTATAGATAAGCCGAAGCGGCCGCTGATTTGGCGTATCCCGGCATCGGCTCGGGACGTGCGGCCAAGGCTTCATATAAAGCAATTGCATCGCGCATGCGATAACGCTCGCGCAAGGCGCCGATGCGATCCAGTGCAAGCTGACGTTCCGCCGGGCTCAGAGTCCTGGCCGGATCGAGAGCTCGCGCGCCGGCAGAATCACTTTGTGCCAGCGCTTTGTCGATCGCCGCGAAACGGGATGGGCCACGCCCGCTATCCGCTTCAATAGCGCCCCAGCGTATCTGGTGGGCAGTCTGATCAGCAAGAACAGATTCACGCTCGGTGGCACTTAACAGGCCAGGATTACGATCGGCCAGCTCCAGCGCCAGTTGCGGCGTGCCAAGTCGCGCCAGAACCTGGACCTTGCCACGCAAGGCCTGACGATTTTTCGGGTCACGACTGAGTATGGTTTGATAGGCTTCGAGCGCGGCAAAATAATCGTGGCGCACAGACGCCACTTCAGCGAAAGCGAGCAAGACGTCTACATTGCGTGGATAACTTGCGCGTAGCTTGGCAACTTGCGTCGTTGCTGCTTCAATTTTCTCAGCGCCGAGAAAGGCATATGCCAGTCCGATTTCCAGATCAATGCTGGCTGGAAAACGCAGCAGCGCATTTCGATACAAGGACTCCGCCAAGTCGTAACGATGCTGGCGGCGCGCCGACAACGCAAGGCCCTTGATGACATATTCCGGCGCCTTGTTCAGATTGACCTTATCCATCAAGGACAATGCCAGCTGGTCTTGCCCGGCCCAGCCGAGCACCACAAGGTAATCGCCGAGTATGTCCTGGCGGGCAGGATAACGTTCGCTCAGCGATTGCAGTACAGCCAAGGCCGATTCAAGTCGCCCGGCCCGTGCGTCTGCGACGGCGTTTTGATATGCCGCGTTGTCAATTGGAGATGAAACGGAAATAGCTTGCTCAGCTGCATACGTCGGGATTGCGGCAAGAGAAAGACTTGCCAAGGTGATTAACAGCACGTGACGCATTGCCCAAGCCCATCGTAAGTGTGGAACGGGGTCGCTGCAACCAGCGTCACGGCGGCCCGAGTAGAAAGCATTATTTCCTCACTCGCCAATGTTTTCTGTTCGTTGGCGAACACTTGGGAAGAACTCAGTGCACTTAGCTAACAGAGTCCTACGTTGCTTTCACTTCGAGCCAAATGTAGTTTTTAATTTGATGTGAAACGATAGTCCGCCTCCGAAGCTGATGTCGGAAATATCTGATAAGAATACGTTTTGTTTGCTTACCCATCAGCGTTACGATGGTTCGGATGAATCACAGCGAAACTTGAAATGCGCTGCGTCACTCAGAGGCTGCGATTTTTTGGGAGTCAACGATTAGCGAATACAAATAAAAAAGCCCGACCTAAGTCGGGCTTTTTTATTCTGGCCAAATCATCTTATTTGGCGTCTTTGACTTCCACGGCTGCGCGATTGATCGTGACCTTATAACGCTCACGCAAGCTGGCCAGCCAAGCGGCGAAGTCAGCGGCAGTTTCCATCTGCACATACTGCTGGCGCAATGCAGCCGCCTTGGGATCATCCTTCTCGCCCGGTACGTACGGTTTTACCTTGCTCACCCGATACAGCGCCGCGCTGCCATCTTGAAGAGTGGCGTAGGTATAGGCTGGCAATTTGTCGGTATTGACCTTGAACACGGCACGCAGCGTCTGGGCGCTCACGCCCTCACTGCCTGAACGCGCCACACTGCGTGCAGCTCCCCAGCTTGTGCCGCTGGTATCACCAGCATTCAGCTTGGCGATGCGAGCTTCGGCATCGGCAATCGCCAACTTGACGGCCTCATCTTCTTTGAGATGTTTTTCAATTTCCGCCTGCACCTGAGCCAGTGGCAGCAGGCCAGCCGGCTTGTGCTCAATAATACGCGCCGACATCAAGGTGTTCGGCGCGATCTCGACAGCCTGGGTATTGTGCTTGCCTTTGATCGCATCATCGCTGAACAAAGCTGTCAGTAGTTTTTCGTTGAAGCCAGGAATCTGCTTGCCCTTGGCCAGCCATGGGCTTTGCTGCGCCTTGAGGCCAAACTTTTCAATCGCTGGCTGCAGACTATCTGGCTGGCTATCAACTAGGTCCGTGAAGCTCTCGGCGGCCTCTGCGTATTTCTTGGCGACGCCTTGGGCCTTCAATTCAGCGGCGATGTCATCCTTCACATCCGCCAACGGCTTGACATGCGGGGCCTTGATGGCAGTCAGACGCACAATATGAAAACCGTATTCGGTACGCACGACGTCGCTGATCTGGTTTTCTTTCAGAGCAAACACCGCGTCTTCAAAGGGTTTGACCATGCCACCATTGCGCGTGATGAAACCCACATCACCACCTTGCTTGGCAGAAACCACGTCTTGCGAATACTGTTTGGCCAGCTTGGCAAAATCAGCCGGATTCTTTTTGGCCTGGGCCAGCAAGTCGTTTACCTTGGCTTCAGCAGCCTTTAAGACATCAGGCTTGGCATCCTTGTCGGCCATGATCAGGATGTGGCTGGCACGACGCTCCTCTGGTAGCTTATAACGATCCGGATTGGCCTCGTACGCTGCTTTGATTTCGGCATCACTGACTAGGTTCTTCTGCTCGAAATCCTTCTGGCTAAGGACCACAAACTCGAAGCGCACCTGCTCCGGCATCTGGAATTTGGTTTGATTGGTATCGTAGTAAGTTTTGGCCGCATTCGGCGCCAGCTTGACTTGGGCCAGGTATGCATCCGGCTTGAGCAGCATTTCGCTGATTTCACGCTCTTCAAGAGCCGCAGCCACAAAAGCATTGCCCGCTGTGCGCGATGCCACTGCTGCATCTACCACCACACTCATAGCCTGACCGGAAGCCAGATCCTTCTTGATGCGCGCATCCAGACCCGCCTTGCTCAAACCCTGGGCTGCAGCCGCCTGCTCATACAACTCGACCGAGAACTTGCCGTTAACCTTCAAGGCATCGACGCTGGTAATAACAGAGATCAATTGATCCTTGCTAACGAACAGATGCGCGTCGGCGGCGTACTGCGTAACCAAACGCTGCTTGATAAGCTCCTCAAGAATTGCCAAACGCACTTCCGGCTTTTCCATCGTCGCAGGATTGAATTGCGCGCCACTAGCATTACGCATACGTTCGCCCTGCAGGCGCAGCGCTTGCTGGAATTCTTGCTGGGTAATCTTGCTGCTACCCACTTGGGCTACGTCATCGCCACCCGCCGCATTACGCACATAGGACTCAACGCCCCAGAAAGCAAATGGCAAAGTAATCAGGAGGAGAAAGATTTGAACCAGTCTCTTGTTGTTGCGAACGGAATCGAACATAGATGGCGTATTTGTCAGTTAGGACGATGAATGCAAAAAAGGCGAACCATTTCACGGGTTCGCCTTACTCACTTACTGCAAAAACTTGGTGGGCGCTGACGGGCTCGAACCGCCGACATTCTGCGTGTAAGGCAGACGCTCTACCAACTGAGCTAAGCGCCCGGTAGAGGCAGCATTATAGCGGACTTTTACTTTTTTCGACATAGCCCAAACAACAAAAAAGCCACCCGAAGGTGGCTTTTTTGCGCTGCTTACTTTAATGCGCAACAACAACCGGTGTCGTTGCACTCGCTGCGGCTGCAGCAACCTCATTCAACGCTTCTTCACTGAGGGGCTGCGGGTTACGCTCCAACGCCAACTCAAGCACCTTGTCGATCCACTTGACCGGAACAATCTCGATCTTGTTCTTGATCGTATCCGGAATCTCGGTCAGGTCCTTGACGTTCTCTTGAGGAATCAGCGCCAGACGGATACCGCCGCGTACGGCTGCGAGCAGTTTTTCCTTCAGGCCGCCAATCGGCAGGACTTCACCGCGCAAGGTGATTTCACCGGTCATAGCCACGTCGGCACGCACCGGAATACCGGTCAAAGACGATACAAGAGCAGTCGTGATCGCGATACCTGCCGATGGACCGTCCTTAGGCGTAGCGCCTTCAGGGAAGTGAATGTGGATGTCGTGCTTCTCGAACATCTCATCCTTGATACCCAGACGCTTGGAGCGACTACGCACCACGGAACGAGCGGCTTCGACCGATTCCTTCATCACATCGCCAATCGAACCCGTGCGTTGAATTGCGCCCTTGCCCGGCATGACGGCGGACTCGATGGTGAGCAATTCGCCGCCGACTTCGGTCCAGGCCAGGCCGGTGACTTGGCCAACCTGATTTTCCTTTTCGGCAACACCGTAAGAGAAGATGCGCACGCCCAGATACTTGTCCAGATTCTTGGCGTTCACAATCACCTTGGTGCTGCGCTTCTTGATGACGAGAGTCTTGACCACCTTGCGGCAGATCTTGGAAATCTCGCGCTCAAGCGCACGCACGCCGGCTTCACGGGTGTAGTAGCGCACGATGTCGCGCACTGCATCATCTGTGACTGTGACTTCGCTGGTCTTCAGGCCATTGTTCTTCATCTGCTTGGGCAGCAGATAACGCATGGCGATATTGACCTTTTCGTCTTCGGTGTAACCCGACAGGCGAATCACTTCCATACGATCCAGCAGCGGGCCCGGAATATTCAGCGTGTTGGCGGTTGCTACGAACATCACATCCGACAAGTCAAAGTCGACTTCGATGTAGTGATCCTGGAAGGTGTGGTTCTGTTCCGGATCGAGCACTTCAAGCAATGCCGACGAAGGATCGCCGCGGAAGTCCTGACCCATCTTGTCGACTTCGTCGAGCAGGAAGAGCGGATTCTTAACGCCGACCTTGGTCATGCTCTGCAAAATCTTGCCAGGCATGGAACCAATGTAGGTACGACGGTGACCGCGAATCTCAGCTTCGTCACGCACGCCGCCAAGGGCCATGCGAATGAACTTGCGGTTGGTCGCCTTGGCGATAGACTGACCGAGCGAGGTCTTGCCTACGCCGGGAGGTCCGACCAGGCAGAGAATAGGTGCCTTTACCTTGTCCACGCGCTGCTGCACGGCAAGGTATTCGACGATACGTTCCTTGACCTT
>DATJIB010000190.1:0-7520 GCA_035493575.1 Rhodocyclaceae bacterium
TGCTCGCGCAAAGTCACCGCAAACGGCGGGTTGCTGCGAGTATCGGCAACGCGCACGCGTGCTCCCTGGCGCATGCACCAGCGCACCATGGCCAGGCCTGATTCACCGAGGCCGAGAACGAGAACGTGTTTACCGTCTAGCTTCATATCTTTCGCGTATCAGCGCAGCTTGAGGGTGGACAAGCCAAACAGCACCAACATGATGGTGATGATCCAGAAACGCACGACGACCTGTGTTTCCTTCCAGCCGCTCTTTTCGTAGTGATGATGCAAAGGTGCCATGAGCAGAATGCGGCGGCCTTCGCCATATTTTTTCTTGGTGTATTTGAAGTAACCGACCTGCAGCATGACCGAGAGGGTTTCGGCGACGAAGACACCACCCATGATGAAGAGCACGATTTCCTGGCGCGCGATGACAGCGACAGTACCTAGCGCGGCGCCCAGTGACAGCGCACCGACGTCACCCATAAAGACCTCCGCGGGATAGGCGTTGAACCATAGGAAGCCAAGACCCGCACCCGCCAGGGCGGCGCAAAACACGGTCAACTCGCCAGCACCAGGGATGTAGGGCAGCAGTAGATACTTGGAGAACACTGCGTTCCCGGCAACGTAGGCAAACAGGCCGAGTGCAGCGCCCACCATCACCGTCGGCAGAATCGCCAAACCATCCAGCCCATCCGTCAGATTGACAGCGTTGCTGGTGCCGACAATGACGCAGTAAGTCAGAGCGATAAAACCAAACAGGCCGAGTGGATAACCAACATGCTTGAAGAAGGGCACGATCAGGTCGGCGGTCGTTGGTAGCTCTAGCGTGAAGCCACTCACCACCCATTGGAAGAAGAGCTGGATGACTTTTTCGTTATTCGGTGCCGAGATCGAAAAAACAATGTAGATCGCGGCGAACAAACCAACAACCGATTGCCAGAAAAACTTGGAGCGCGCCGAGAGACCATCCGGATTCTTGTGCACAACCTTGCGCCAGTCATCGACCCAACCCACGGCGCCAAAACCCATGGTCACGATCAGCACAATCCAGACAAAGCGATTGGCCAGATCAGCCCAGAGCAAAGTGGCGATGCCCAGCGAGATCAGGATCAGGCCGCCGCCCATGGTTGGGGTGCCGGACTTGCTCAAGTGAGTTTGCGGACCATCAGTGCGCACAGGTTGGCCAATCTTCTTTTCAGTCAGCCAACGAATGAAGGTCGGCCCGAAGATGAAGGAGATCGACAAGGCGGTCATCGTCGCCAACACGGCACGCAAGGTGATGTAGTTGAATACGTTGAATGCGCGTGTGTCCTGCGCCAACCATTTGGCCAGTTCAAGCAGCATGATGTCCCCTCGGTTTGTCGATGATGGCCTCGACCACGCGCTCCATGCGCATGAAGCGCGAGCCCTTGATCAAGACTGTGGTTTTTGAATTCAACAGCGGCTTAAGCTCGTGCACCAGCTTTTCGACGGAATCGAAATGCAGGCTGCCCAAGCCAAAGTTGTAGGTCGTGGCAATACTCATTTCACCCAGTGCCAGCAATACATCCACGCCCTGGCTCTTGGCATAACCGCCGATTTCGTCGTGATACTGGCCACCCTGATCGCCGACCTCACCCATATCGCCGAGCACGAGAACGCGCCGACCCGGCACGGCAGCCAAAACATCAATGGCTGCACGCACGGAGTCAGGGTTGGCGTTATAGGTGTCGTCAATGACGGTGCAATCATGCAAACCGGTATGCGTTTGCAAGCGCCCTTTGACCGGACGAAACGCGGCCAGTCCTGTGGCGATGGCATCAAGACTGCAACCTGCAGCCAGTGCTGCAGCAGCGGCGCCCAGTGCATTGCGCAAATTATGAGTGCCTATGGTGGCAAGCTGAATCTCGGCAGCGCCCATCGGCGTTTGCAGATGCAGGACGCTACCGTTGTCGGTGGCGGCGCAACGCACATCGGCCTCGGCATTGAAGCCGAAGCTCAGAATCTTGCGCTGCCCGGATGCACGCAGCCAATCCAGAAAGAACTCATCGTCGGCATTCAGTACGGCCACACCACTGGCTGGCAACGCAGTAATTACCGCTGCATGTTCTTCAGCCACGGCGGCGATGGTTTTCATGAATTCCTGATGTTCGCGCTGGGCGTTGTTGATGATCGCCACTGTTGCCTGAGCTGTCCGCGCCAATACTGCGGTTTCACCGGGATGATTCATGCCCATCTCAATGACAGCGGCTTTGTGCTCAGGCTTCAAGCGCAAGAGCATGGTCGGTACGCCGATATCGTTATTCAGGTTGCCTGTCGTTGCGAGACGCGACTCGGCGCCGAACTCGGCCGCCAGAATGCTGGCTATCATTTCCTTGACCGTGGTCTTGCCATTGCTGCCGACCACACCAATCAGCGGAATCGTGAACGTTGCGCGCCAGGCAGCGGCAAGGCTGGCAAAAGCTGCACGGGTCTCATCCACGACCAGTAAAGGCAAATCTTCATTTGGGTTTTCAGCCAGCCACGCGTGATCAACCAAGGCGCAGGCAGCCTGCTTTTGCAAGACATCGCGGACAAAAGCATGGCCGTCAAAATTTTCGCCGCGCAGGGCAATAAACATCTCACCCGGCTTGATACTGCGCGAATCCGTCGACACCGCGGTGTATTCAGCCGGCATGCCGACCACCTTGAGCCCATGCCCGGCCAAAGCGTCTATGGTTTTTTGCATGCTCAACATGGACGAGCCTCCAGTGCTTGCTTCGCATGCAGTAGATCCGAGAACGGAAAACGTTCGCCCTTGATCTCCTGATAATCTTCGTGGCCTTTACCCGCCAATAGCACCACATCCTGCTTGGCCGCTGCTGCAATCACGGTACGAATTGCCACGCCGCGATCCATTTCGATATGCGGCAAGGTCTTCATGCCGGCGCGGATGGCGCCGAGAATGGCGGCAGGGTCTTCGCTGCGCGGGTTATCGCTGGTCAGCACTACGTGGTCGGATTGGCGTTCAGCCACAGCACCCATCAAAGGGCGCTTGCCGGCATCGCGATCGCCGCCGCAACCAAAGACGCAATGTAATTTGCCAGCGCGCGCAGCGGCCACTTCACGCAAGGTCCCCAGCACTTTGTCCAAAGCATCCGGCGTATGGGCATAGTCGACGACAACCAGCGGTGCGCCTTCACCACCCAGGGTTTGCATTCGGCCAGGCGGCGGCTGCAGTTTCGAGCAGGCACTGATCGCCTCGCCCAGAGCAATGCCATTGGCGCGCATCGTTGCCATCACCGCAAGCAGGTTCGACACATTGAAACGCCCCACCACATTGGCATGCACACGCAGGCCATTCAGCTCAAACTCCACGCCGCTGGTGCTCATGCTCAAATTTCTGGCCGATAGACACTCATCGACAGGCGCCTGAATATTGTTGAGGGTGTAACCAATGCAGCGAATGCGGCCATTGATATGCGCCAGTAGCTGCAGACCGAACGGATCATCCAGATTGATGATGGCGACTTCAAGGCCAGGCCAGTCGAACAGGCGGGCTTTCGCTTCAGCATAGGCTTCCATGCTGCCGTGGTAATCAAGATGATCACGCGTGAAGTTGGTGAACACAGCCGCAGCAAAGCGACTGGCATCAACGCGCCCTTCTTCGATACCGATGGATGACACTTCCATGGCGCAGACTTCTGCACCGGCAGCCACAAAGCGATTCAGACTTTGTTGCAACACCAGCGCGTTCGGCGTGGTGTTCGGACTAGGTTCCAGAGCACCGGGGAAACCATTGCCCAAGGTCCCGACCACCGCGCATGACTTGCCTGCAAGTTTGAAGCTCTCGGCCAGCCACTGAGTGACCGATGTTTTTCCATTGGTGCCAGTGACCCCGATCAACCACAATGCCTCGGACGGATGACCATACACCTCGGCGGCGAGTGGCGCAGCCAAGGCGCGCAGATCACCGATGGCCAGATGAGGCACGCCGAGTTCCTGAATATTTGCACCGTTGGCTTCGTACACCACGGCAATGGCACCGCGTTGCAAGGCCGCGTCAATGTAATCACGGCCATCGCTAAGCTCACCCGGATAAGCCAGGAAAACATCGCCCGCCTGCACGGCACGCGAGTCGGAGGCCAAGGTCGTGACTGCAATCCCTTGGAGCTTGAGATCGTTCAACACCTGCAGGACCAAGTTTTGAGCATTCATCACATGCTCTCCTTGACTTGATCTGCTTCGGAACCGAGATTGATCGGACGCATCGGTGCATCCTGTGCCACGCCCAGGGTGCGCAGCGCACCGGCCATGATTTGTGCGAACACTGGCGCGGCCACATCGCCGCCATAATATTTGCCGGCACTTGGCTCATCGACCATGACCGCCACGATCAGGCGCGGATCCGAGGCCGGGGCAAAACCGACGAAGGAGGCGATGTATTTATTGGCGTACACACCCCCTTCAATCTTGTGTGCAGTGCCTGTCTTGCCAGCCACGCGGTAACCGGGAATCTGCGCACGTGGGGCAGTACCACCCGGCTGCACCACCATCTCCAGCATGGCGCGCACTTCGTGGGCAGTTTGTGCGTTGAATATATTCTTGTCGCCGGTGACCGGGCCATCCATCTTGGTCAGCGTCAGCGGCACCAGGTCACCATCGCGCGCCATGGTCAGGTAGGCATGTGCCAGTTGAATCAAGGTGACCGAGATGCCATGACCATAAGACATGGTGGCCTGCTCAATCGGCTTCCAGGTTTTGTATGGACGCAGTCGGCCTGAGGCCTCCCCTGGGAAACCCATCTTCAGTGGCGTGCCGAAGCCGAGGTTGTCGAACATATGCCACATATCTTCCGGCGCCAGACTCAGTGCCATTTTTGCGGCACCTACGTTTGAAGATTTTTGAATCACCTGCGCGACGGTCAGCATGCCGTGCATATGCGAATCGGAAATCGTCGCCGGGCCGATGGTGAGTTTGCCCGGTGCGGTATTGATCAGCGTATCGAAGCGATATTTGCCTTTGTCGAGCGCCAATGCCGCCGTAAATGGCTTCATGGTCGAACCTGGTTCAAAGGTATCGGTGAATGCGCGATTGCGCAGCTGCGCACCAATCAGATTGGTGCGGTTGTTCGGGTTGTAGGTTGGCAGATTGGCCAGCGCCAGAATCTCGCCGGTCTTGGCATCCAGTACAACCACGCCGCCAGCCTTGGCGCGATTTTCGGTGATCGCCTGCTTGAGGCTGGAGAACGCCAGATATTGAATCTTGGCATCCAGCGACAGCAACACATCCTTGCCTTCGATTGGCGTCTTGATGTTCTCAACGTCTTCAACAATATTGCCGCGCCGATCTTTGATCACACGGCGACTGCCGGACTGGCCCGACAGCTGCTGGTTATAAGCGAGCTCGATGCCTTCCTGGCCTGCATCATTCACGCCAGTAAAGCCAAGTACATGTGCAGGCACTTCACCGGCCGGGTAATAACGGCGATATTCGTTTTGCAGATGGATGCCCGGCAACTTCATGCCCATGACACGATCAGCTATTTCGGGTGATACCTGGCGTTTTACAAAGACAAAATCCTTGTCCTCGGCCAGCTTGCGATTCAATTCGCGCCCATCCATGTCCAGCAACTTGGCCAGGTCACGTGCTTGCGCCGGCTGCAGTTTGGCATCCTCTGGAATTGCCCACACGGATTTGACCGGCGTCGAAATCGCCAGCACATCGCCATTGCGATCCATGATGCGGCCGCGCGTCGCCGGAAGTTCCAGCACGCGCGCATAGCGCGACTCGCCTTTGCCGATCAGGAACTCATTGTTGATGGCTTGCAGATAGAGCGATCGTCCCACCAGAGACACCATGCCGCCAAGCAGGAGAACCAGAACCAGGCGTGCGCGCCAGGGTGCCAGTTCATGCTTGAGGACGGGGCTTTGACTGAATTTCATGGCTGGATGGGCTCCAGCGAAATAACTTGTGCAGCGCCAGGCGTCTTCATCTGCAGACGCTCGCGCGCAATTTTTTCAACCCGTGCATGCCCCGCCCAAGTGCTTTGCTCAAGCTGCAACTGCCCCCACTCGACATCCAGCGCGCGCATGCGTTGCTGCTCTTTTTCCAGCCCGATGAATAGCTTGCGCGCATGGTGATTAGCATTGACTGCGGACATGGCGCAGATCACGGCGATGGAGAGAAGGATTAAATTGAAGCGGGCCACGGATCAGTTACCCAACTTTTCCGCAACACGCATCACAGCACTGCGCGCACGGGGATTGGCTGCAGTTTCAGCAGCGCTCGGTTTAACGGCTTTGCCGACCAGAGCCAAAGTTGGCTTGGGCAAATCAGCGGCTTTCACAGGCAAGCGCATATGCGGTTGCGGTGGATTGGCCGCGTCGCGCATAAAACGTTTGACGATACGGTCTTCCAGAGAGTGAAAGCTGATCACCACCAAACGGCCTCCTGGCGCCAGACTTGCCGCAGCTTGCGGCAGGTTTAACGACAGCTCCTCAAGCTCCCGATTGACGTGAATCCGTAGAGCCTGAAAGCTGCGCGTCGCCGGGTGTTGGCCCGGCTCGCGCGTGCGGACGGCTTTTTCCACGAGCGCGGCAAACTGTCGTGTTGTCCCAATACTGTGTTCGGCCCGAGCAGCAACAACCGCTGCTGCAATCGCATGAGCAAACCGTTCTTCGCCATAGTCCCTCACCACCCTTTCAATCTCACGTTGCGATGCCTGCGCCAGAAATTCCGCCGCAGTTTCCCCTTTGCTCGTATCCATGCGCATATCCAGCGGCGCATCGAAACGAAAACTCATGCCACGTGCGCCGTCATCCAACTGTGGCGACGACACACCGATATCCAGCAACACGCCATCCACGGCATCCACTTTCAGCCTGGCCAGTACTTCAGCCATTTCACTGAAAGCCGCATGCACCAGCGTGAAACGCGCGTCTTTGATTTCAGCCCCGGCGGCGATCGCAGTCAGATCACGATCAAGCGCGATCAAGCGACCTTGCGGCCCGAGTTGTTCAAGAATTTTTCTGCTATGTCCGCCACGTCCGAAAGTGCCATCGACATAGACGCCATCCGCCCGAATTGCCAATGCCTCAACCGCTTCAGCCAGCAGCACGCTGACATGCGTGCCCGCCATTTCACTGGTCACAAGGAAAATCCCTCGAAGCCCGGTGGCGGCTCAGTTGATGACAAGGCTTCAAATGCGGCTTCGTGCTGGCGCTTCCAGCCGGCGTCACTCCACACTTCAAAGTGCGAGCCCATGCCAACCAGCCAGACATCTTTTTCGAGACCGGCAACGCTACGCAACTCAGGCGAAATCAGAAGACGACCGGCCGCATCCATAGCGATGTCCAGGGCATTGCCGAGGAGGACGCGCTTGGTGGCAGCAGAACGGGGATCAAAACTGGGCGCAGCCAGAATCCGGTCGCGGATCGGTGCCCAGGCGGCTTCGGGATACAGCAGCAGACAACGGTGCGGATGGGCAGTCAGAATCAGGCGCCCTTCGGCGGCCGCCAGCAAGGCGTCACGATGCCGCGCCGGAATCGCCATGCGACCCTTGGCATCAAGACTGAG
>DATJIB010000191.1:0-5120 GCA_035493575.1 Rhodocyclaceae bacterium
CGGCGTCAAAGAGCCTATCGGCATGGATGCACGCCGCCTTGAAGTGCGCGTGCATTTGGTCACCGGTGCTGTTACGGCAGTCCAGAACATCGTCAAGTGCGTACATCGCTGCGGCCTGGAAGTGGTTGATCTGGTCTTGCAGCCGTTGGCTTCTGGCTATGCGGTGCTGACTGAAGATGAAAAGGATGTGGGTGTGTGTCTCGTCGATATCGGCGGCGGTACGACTGATATTGCCGTGTTCACGCAAGGCGCGATTCGCCACACCGCAGTGATACCGATCGCTGGTGATCAGCTCACCAATGACATCGCGATTGCTTTGCGCACATCAACCCAAGATGCAGACGAAATCAAGATTCGCTACGGCGTGGCGCTGCAACAGCTAGCCGATGCTGACGAGATGCTGGAGGTGCCAGGTGTCGGTGATCGCCCTGCTTCGAACCTGTCACGCCAGGCGCTGGCTGGTTTTATTCAGCCGCGCGTTGAAGAGATTTTCCAGAAGGTGCAAGAAGAATTACAGAAGAGCGGTTACGAACGTCTGCTGCGTGCGGGTGTCGTACTCACCGGTGGTTCGGCTGCGATGCCAGGCATGGTCGAGTTGGGCGAAGAAATTTTCCACAACACGGTCAAGCTCGGCGTGCCGCAGTACGAAGGCAACCTGCGCGATTTCATGAAGAACCCGCGTCACTCAACCGCAATGGGCTTGCTGCTCGAAGGCATGGTGCAAACCAAACGCGGCTTGAAGGCGCAGGACCCGACCAGCTTTACCCAAGTCCTGTCGCGTATGCGGGCTTGGTTTGCCAAGAATTTCTGATCCGATTTTATTTTTAATTTTTAGTAGTAACCACGAAGGAGGCGAGCATGTTTGAATTTGTAGATGGTGACGATGTAGAGCAAGAGCAGGGAACAACGATCATCAAGGTGATCGGTGTGGGTGGTGCAGGCGGCAATACCGTCGAGCACATGATTCGTGACGGCGTTAAGGGCGTGGAATTCATTTGCGTGAATACCGATGCTCAGGCACTGGCCAAGTCTTCGGCCTCCGTCAAACTGCAACTTGGGCCAGGTCTGGGCGCCGGCGGCAAGCCAGCCAAGGCACGCGGTCTGGCAGAAGTTGAACGCGAAAAAATTGCCGAAATGCTGCAAGGCGCACACATGGCCTTCATCACCGCAGGTATGGGTGGTGGTACCGGTACCGGTGCTGCGCCTATCGTTGCCGAAGTTGCCAAGGAGCTCGGTATTCTGACCGTGGCCGTGGTGACCAAGCCTTTCGAATACGAAAACCGTATGCGTTCGGCTGAAGAAGGTCTGGCTGAGCTCGGCGCCAATGTCGACTCGCTGATCGTGATCCTGAACGAAAAACTGCAAGAAGTGCTGGGCGAAGATGTCAGCATGAAGGAAGCCTTCCGTTCTGCTGACGACGTTCTTAAGAACGCTGTTGGCGGCATCGCTGAAATCATCAATATTCCAGGCCTGGTGAACGTCGACTTTGAAGACGTGCGCACGGTGATGGGCGAGATGGGCAAGGCCATGATGGGTTCGGCCACTTCGGCTGGTGTGGATCGCGCACGCATCGCGGCCGATCAAGCTGTAGCCAGCCCGCTGCTGGAAGGCATCGAGTTGTCCGGCGCGCGTGGCGTACTGGTCAATATCACCGCCAGCGACGACCTCGGCATGAAGGAAGTCAAGGAAGTGATGAACACCATCCGTACTTATGCAGCACCGGATGCCACCATTATCTTTGGTACCGTGTTTGATCAAGGCATGGAAGACAGCCTGCGCGTGACCGTGGTTGCTACCGGTCTGGGCGGTGCGGTCGCCAAGTCGGCCAAGCCAGTGCTGAAGACCATCGTCAATGAAGGCATGGGTCTGCGTACCGGTACCGACAATCAGATCGTGGATATGGGCAACACCACGACTGACACCGGCGGCTTGTTCACCAGCGCCCGCGGTTCGGCCCGCAACACCATGGCTGACTCGATGGCTGCCAGTGGCGTAGATAAGTACGATATCCCGGCTTTCCTGCGTCGTCAGGCCGATTAAGTACTGCAGTAAAGCGCGATAGCGAGAATGTATGGGGTCGATTCGCCTCCTCCCCATGCATTTTTGCTGCGTCGCGGTAAAATAGCGCCATATTGATCAAGGGGATGGTCCCCTTGAACCCCAGAAAATTGGGGAAGCAAGTTTAATAGGACACTTTTCAGTGCTTCTATAGGAAATGTTGAAACAACGCACTCTTAAAACCCTGGTCCGCGCCACTGGCGTGGGGCTGCATTCCGGCGTCAAAGTCACGCTGGTTTTGCGCCCGGCTCAGCCGGATACCGGGATCGTCTTCCGCCGCGTGGACTTGAATCCGCCGGTCGATCTGCCAGCCACCCCGCACGGGGTTGGCGATACGCGCATGGCCTCCACGCTGGAGCGCGACGGCGCCAAGCTCTCAACCATTGAACATCTGATGTCCGCCCTGGCTGGCTTGGGTATCGACAACGCCTATATAGATGTGGACGCCGCTGAGCTGCCCATCATGGACGGCAGCGCTGCGCCATTTGTGTTCCTGTTGCAATCAGCTGGCATTGAAGAACAGAACGCCGCCAAGAAATTCATCCGCATCAAAAAAACGGTGCGCGTGGAAGAAGGCGACAAATGGGCGCAACTTGAGCCGTATGAAGGCTTTCGTCTGGACTTCTCGATTGTTTTCAATCACCCGGCCGTGGATCAGACCGGCCGCCAGGTGACCATAGACTTTGCTGACAACTCTTACGTCCGTGAAGTGGCGCGGGCGCGCACCTTCGGCTTTATGCAAGACATCGAGTACATGCGCGACCATGGCCTGGCCCTGGGCGGCAGCCTGGAAAACGCCATCGTCATGGATGAGTACCGCGTCCTCAACAGCGACGGCCTGCGCTACAACGACGAGTTCGTGAAGCACAAGGTGCTGGATGCAATTGGCGACTTGTACGTGGCCGGTCATCCAATGCTGGGTTCATTCTCGGCTTTCAAGTCAGGCCATGGCCTGAACAACAAGCTGCTGTGCGCAGTGCTGGATGATGCTTCGGCCTGGGAATGGGCAACCTTCTCGGACGCAGCGACCACGCCTGCTCGGGTACTCAACCTTTACCCGCAACTCGCCTGATTTGCCATGTTGATGTTGCGGGTTGCCGCGGCACTCACTGTCATCGCCATCGCAGCTGGCGCACTGGCTTATCTGTTCACCGGCCAGCGCCGTTACCTGCAAACCTCACTTCGAATTGCCAAATACGCTCTGTGGGTGGTGCTCGCCATCATCGCTTTGATGTTCTTCGAGCGTTTGGTTTTGCTGATTTAAGCGAGAAATTGCGGCTGACTTCACCTTCACTTTTTCGCTATCAAACGCTCCAAAGCAGCCCGTAAAGGGGCGTCCTGGGGTAGTTTTTGGGCTAGTGAAGTTAGTCCTCGCTTAGCGTTATCCCCAATAGGCACAGCGGGTTCACGTGCTGCCTCCTTGAATGTAGGGCGGATGGGTTGCACTTTTATCTCAATTTCATTAACCTCTGTCCCAGTTTGTCGATACTTTTCGACCAAACCGGGGAGCACTTGCCGCACCTTGGCGGCAACCGCGCCATTGGCGGCGTGGATAACTATTTTCCCCAAACGATAGTTGGCCACTCGCACCACTTTGGCCAGCTGCCTCGGCAACGCAACTTCAAGTTGCTGTTGTAACTGCAATAAGCGTCCCGCGTGGGCGGTCAATCGGGCGACGTTTGCTTCGCTTTCCAGAAGCGTGGCCACCGTAAGTGGTGGGCCAAAAGAACGGCGTCGAGTTGTCATGGCAGTTGTAGCGTTTGTATTAAGACAGGGAGTTAAATAGCGTGCAGATCATTTTTGTGTCGGACCGCCTGGCCACAGCCAAGACGATCACCATTACGGGTCGTCACATGTTGATTTCCATGGGCGCGCTCACGGCTCTCATTATCGCCCTGTCTTCCTTCTTTTCCTATATCACCGTCCGCCACGCCGCAGATATTCGCCTGCCTTTTCTGCAAGACTTGCTGCGGGCCGTCAATGCCGAAGATGCCGAGCGCTCGCGAGAGTTTGTCCGCGACAACCTCAGTGTCATGGCAGTCAAGCTGGGCCAGATGCAAGCTCAGCTGAGTCGTCTGGATTCGCTGGGCGATCGTTTGGCCGAGACTTCGGGCCTGAAACCACAAGATATCAAAGCAGTAACGGCGTCTAAAGACGGCCGTGGTGGCCCCTTGGTCAGCCCCCAGACCTTGACTGCCCCAGAGCTGGAGCAGCTTGTGGACGCCTTGTCGCGTCAGCTCGAGCAACGCAGCGATGCCATGGCCCTGATTGAGTCGCAAGTGCTGGAAGAGCGCATTCGCCGCAGCATGCTGCCAACGACCTTGCCGATTCAGGCGGCCTGGAACGCTTCCACCTACGGCTGGCGTCTCGACCCCTTCACTGGCCAGCGTGCCATGCACGAAGGTGTGGATTTCCCTTCGCCTGTTGGTACCCCCATCTATTCGGCCGCCGCTGGTGTAGTCATAAACGTCGAGAAGCACCCGCAATACGGCAATTTGATCGAGATCGATCACGGCAACGACATTACGACCCGCTATGCCCATACCTCCGAAGTATTTGTGCAGATTGGCACGCTGGTCAAACGCGGCCAGAAGATCGCTGCCGTCGGTACGACCGGTCGCTCCACCGGCCCTCATCTGCACTTCGAGGTGCGCGTGGCTGGAGTCGCCCAGAACCCCAACCGCTTCCTGCAGGAAGCCGCTCGTTACGCCCAGCGCTAACTTACATGGTGTAACGGGTCTGTCGCGCGGCGCGTGTTAGAATTGCGCCTTTGCCCTATTTGGCGGCACATCAATGATTTCCGGCCTTCTCAAGAAGATTTTCGGCAGCCGTAATGATCGGCTGATTAAGCAATACTCCCTCACTGTTACGCGCATCAACGCACTCGAGCCTGCCATGCAGGCCCTGAGCGATGAAGCCCTGCGCGCCAAGACCGATGAGTTTCGCAATCGGCTCGGCCAAGGTGAAACCCTGGACGACTTGTTGCCAGAGGCTTTTGCCGTGGTACGCGAAGCCAGCGTACGCGTCTTCGGCATGCGCCACTTCGATGTGCAGCTGATCGG
>DATJIB010000192.1:0-4950 GCA_035493575.1 Rhodocyclaceae bacterium
GAAACTGGGCGCACCCACCAGATTCGCGTGCATATGGCCAACATTGCGCATCCCCTGGTTGGCGATAGCGTGTATGGCCGCAAGGTCAGCGGTGATCCGCGCCTGGACAGCTTTCCACGGCAGGCTTTGCATGCCTGGCGACTGGCGCTGGAGCATCCGCTAACGGGCGAAGAAATGGCTTGGGAAACCCCTTTGCCACAAGACTTCACTGACTTGCTGCAAGCCTTGCGGATCACGACTTGAGCTCTCTGATTCGCCCGCAGTGGCCGGCTCCGACCAATGTTCATGCTGTGGTGACGACACGTTCGGGTGGTGTGAGCGAGGGCGTTTGGCGTGGCCTCAATCTGGGCACTCACGTGGGCGATGAGTCGGCACATGTTGCGTCTAATCGCGCCTGGCTGCGCCAGCAACTGCCGGCTGAGCCAGTATGGCTCTCTCAAGTGCATGGCACCAAGTGTGTTGTCGCCGAAGCGGCTACAGCAGACTGCAGTGCGGATGCCAGCGTGAGCTTTGAAAGCGCAACCGTGTGTGCTGTCATGACCGCAGATTGTTTGCCGGTCTTGTTCTGTAATCGCGCCGGCACCGTCGTTGCCGCAGCGCATGCGGGTTGGCGTGGCTTGCTTGCGGGTGTGCTGGAGCAAACCGTGCTTGGCATGAAGTGCCCAGCTCAAGACATCTTGGCCTGGTTGGGGCCGGCGATTGGACCTCAATCTTTTGAGGTGGGGGCTGAAGTCAGAGCCGCTTTTGTTGAGCGAGACCCAGCTGCTGCCGCAGGCTTTGTGTCGCACAAGGACAAGTACCTGGCCGACATTTATCTGCTGGCCCGTCAGCGCTTGAATACGATGGGCGTGACTGCAATCTACGGTGGCGATTTGTGTACCGTTACAGACGTCGAGCGTTTTTACTCATTTCGTCGCGATGGCGTCACTGGTCGCATGGCCAGCCTGATCTGGCGCGACTAGCGCCTGCGACCAGAGGCTCAACTATCAACAAAGCGCTGTATCAAGGCTTTCGCTTGAGCGTCGGGTGTTACGAAACGCAATCCCACCCTGAATCCGTCTTTGGCCAGGATGCTGTGCATGACTTGCGCCTGCAATTGCAGCAGGTGCGGCGCTTCGCCCGCTGGCTGAACTGAAAACTGCAGGGCATAAACATGTCCGCTGGGTGGGTTGAACTCCGCAATGATCGCCATCCCGCCAATGCTGATGTCACAGGTTTTCGCTGTATGGATGTGGCCATCTTGTTGTTTCAATAAAACCTTGCAGAAGAGTGCCTTACGCGCCGCGAGCCGGTTCTCGATTTTTCTTATTTCAGAGCTCAGTAGCTGTTCTTTGTTCATGGTTTTGTTGGTGTGCTTTAGGAGTGAATACGTTGATTCTTAATCTACAGCAAAAATATTTCACAAAGCCGTTTACAAAAGTAATTGATAATTGTTATCATTAACTCAACGCAATTCCAGTTGCGTTAGGGGTAGTTCTCGCAGCAATGCGATCTTCAACCCGGCGCTTGTCCTCACCAAGCGCCGGGTTTCTTTCTGCAGAACACCTTGGCGCCGGTCCTTGAGACACGGCCGACCAAACAAAGAATACGAAACAGGAGCAAGACCCGATGTCCCGCTACACCGGCCCACGCCTTAAAGTTGTTCGTGCCCTTGGCACCGCATTGCCTGGCCTGACCAGCAAGGCCACCGAACGCCAGTATCCACCAGGCCAGCACGGGCAGCGTCAGCGCAAGAAGTCGGATTACGGCATCAAGCTGATGGAAAAGCAGAAGCTGCGCTTCAACTATGGTGTCACCGAAACCCAGATTCGTCGCCTGATGACAGAGGCCAAGGCTAGCCGGGAGCAGAGTGGCAAGAAGCTGCTTGAATTGCTTGAGCGCCGCATCGATAACGCCGTATTCCGTGCGGGCTTTGCCCCAACCATAGTTGCCGCGCGTCAGCTGGTGCGTCACAAACACGTGTTACTGAATGGCAAGTTGGTGAATATTCCATCGATCCGCGTCAAGGTCGGCGATACCCTGCAAATGACCGCCAAGGGTTTGAAGATTCCGTGTGTGATTGAAACTCTGGCCACGCCGGTGCTTGAGCCGGCCGAATGGGTGAAGCGCGATGAGATAAGCGGCATTGCCACCGTGGTGCGCATTCCAGACGCTAACGAAGTGCCGTTCCCGATCGAAATTCAGCATGTCGTTGAATACTACGCCGTTCGCCTTTAATCACAGCACGCAAGCCCCTCATTATGAGCACGGATAATTTGCCCGCTTACCCTGACCAGCCTGAACTGGCACTGGTTGCTGCACTGAACTTGATTACGCGCTATTCGACCTGCCATTCGCCGGCCTTGGCGAATGCAGCTGTAGCGCAGCTCAGGACGGTCGCCGGTGATAAACGCTTTTCCTCGCCCTTGCGTGAGTGCGCGCAGTCCTTGATTGAGTTCTGGCTGAGCAAAGCGGGCTACCTGCCTGTGGTGCAGGGCAGTAGCCGCGCTTTGCATTAAACAAAAGTTTCTCCCTGCGCACCTTGTTTCCGCTCTGCCGCGGATTCAGGGATAATCGAGCCCCTTCGATATGTATCGGTCGGGCTCGATTTCTTTTGTCCGGTCGCAATGTGAAAGTCTGGTATGTCGGTTTTAGCCTGGATTGTGTTGATGTCTTTTGTCGGCGGCGCCATCAGCGTGACGGCCGCGTCGGGTCTCGCCATGTCCACACGGGCGGGATGGATCCCGATGCTGGTCAGTTACGCCATCGGTGCCTTGCTCGGCGCATCCTTCCTGGAAGTGTTGCCGCACGCGATTGAAGCCGGCACCGACGCAGAGCAAACCTGTGCCATTGTGCTGGGCGGCATTCTTTTGTTCTTTGTACTGGAAAAGCTGGTGCTATGGCGTCATTGCCATCATGAAGAGTGCGAAGGCCACGAGCTGGTTCCAGTCAAGCCCGAGCCGGGCAAGTTTCGCCTTGCTGCCCCGGCGCCCGAAAAATATGCCAAGCCGGCGGTGCACAGTCACGATCACGGACGCAGCGGTATGCTCATCATGGTCGGCGACGCCTTCCATAACTTTGTCGATGGCGTTTTGATTGCCGCGGCTTTCATGCAGGACATTCGGCTGGGGATCATCACCGGCATTGCCATCATCGCGCACGAAATTCCGCAAGAGATAGGCGACTTCCTCATCCTGCTGCATTCGGGCTACACGCGTACGCGTGCTTTCATGCTCAATTTGTTCTCGAGCTTCGCCACTTTGGCTGGTGGCTTGTTTGCTTATTTTGGTTTGTCCGCAGTACAAGGTGTGATCCCGGTACTGCTCGGTCTGGCTGCGTCCAGCATGATCTATGTGGCAGTGGCGGACTTGATTCCTGGCTTGCATAAGCGCACGGAACTGCGCGCCACCGTGCAGCAGATTTCACTGATCGTGCTGGGTATCGCTTCGATCTATATCACCCAGCACTTCGCTCACCACCACGGGGCTGGTTGATTCCTGAGCAGCTTGTTGTGGCAGGCGGCTCTCTGCCGCTTCGATGCGCGCACGGCGCCTGGCCGGTGTGCCGAATATCCATAGAAACAAGGCCACCGGCGCCAAGCCATAAAAAACCAAGGTCAAAAGTCCTGCCGCCAGCGATGCTTCAGCTGCGGCCATCAGGACGATGACGTAGAGCCAGCCAATCAGGATGATGTACATACGGACGATTATACGGCGCTGACTTGACATCCAAAATGCTGCACCGCACAATGTCCTAACGGCATCCTGGATCGACTGATAATGAGCTCGCAGCCTGGTGGTAATAATCCCTTTGCACCACTGTTCGACAGTTGGGCACAGTGGTTCGGTATGCATACCGGCGGGGCGCCAGCTGTCAGCACTGATGCCGGTGAACGCGCTAACCAGATAGCCGCCCTTCAACAAGAAACCATCGCTCGTCACACCCAGCTCTGGCAAAGCCAGTTGCAACGCAAACCCGGCGAAGCCGTTCCTCCGGTTATCGAACCAGTGCGCGGTGACCAGCGCTTCAACTCCCCCGAGTGGGCAGCCAGCCCGATCTACGATTATCTGCGCCAGGCTTATCTGATCAACTCAGATTTCCTGCAGCGCGCCGCCGAGATCGTGCCGGTCGCTGATGAAATGGCCAGGAAGCGCATGCGCTTCATGACGCGTCAGTATGTCGATGCGATGGCGCCTTCCAATTTTGCTGCCACTAATCCCGAGTTCATTCGCCATGCACTGGACACGCAGGGGCAGAGCATCAGTCAAGGCATACAGAACCTGATTGCCGACATGAACAAGGGCCGCATCTCAATGACTGATGAGTCGGCATTCGAGGTCGGTAAAAATCTGGCGATCACACCAGGTGCGGTAGTGTTTGAAAACGAGGTGATGCAGTTAATTCAATACGCACCGACCACTGCCAAGGTAGCCGAGCGTCCTTTCGTGATTGTGCCGCCGTGCATTAATCGTTATTACATTCTCGATCTACAGCCGGAAAATTCATTCGTGCGCTTTGCGGTTGAACAAGGGCATACGGTGTTCCTCGTTAGCTGGCGCAATCCGCAAGAGAGCGAAGGCAATCTCACTTGGGATGACTTTGTTGCGCAACCACTCATCGCCTGCAAGATCGCTGCCGAGATCGCCAAGACCGATCAAGTCAATGCACTGGGTTTCTGTATTGGCGGTACTTTGCTGGCGTCGGCTTTAGCCGTGGAACGCAGCCATGGCGAAGACCCGGTCCATTCATTGACTCTGCTGACCACGCCGCTGGATTTTGAAGATGCAGGTGAGCTGGGCTGTTTTATTGACCAGCAAAGCGTATCGGCGCGTGAGACCAGCATAGGCAAGGGTGGCTTGATGCGTGGCCATGAATTGGCCACGGCCTTTGCCAGTCTGCGTGCCAATGATCTGATCTGGAACTATGTGGTCGGCAATTATCTGAAGGGCGGCACACCGCCGGCTTTTGATC
>DATJIB010000193.1:0-9803 GCA_035493575.1 Rhodocyclaceae bacterium
GCGGTGCATTTCATCGTCGGCGACATTGCCTTCCTTTTGCAGCCACTGGAACAACGGTGGCAGTGGCCAGCTGTTCTTGTCGATGATAGCGGTGACATTTTCCGGCAGTACGCGTGGCACATTTTCGGTGAGGCCGCCGCCCGTGATGTGGGCCAGGCCCTTGACCTTCATGGCTTGCATCAGGGCCAGCAGTGGCTTCACGTAGATACGCGTCGGCGCCATGATGGCGTCGCGGAAGCTCTTGCCGTGGAAATCGGCGTTCATGTCGGGATTGGCACGCTCGATGATCTTGCGGATCAAGGAGTAACCGTTGGAGTGCGCACCACTGGAGGCCAAACCCAAGAGCACGTCGCCCGGCGCGATGTCCTGCCCGGTAATCAGTTGTGACTTTTCAACAGCGCCAACCGCAAAGCCGGCCAGATCGTATTCACCATCTGGATACATGCTTGGCATTTCGGCAGTTTCGCCGCCGATCAGGGTGCAGCCCGACAGTTCGCAACCGTAGGCGATACCTTTGATGACATCGGCAGCGGTATCGATATTGAGGCGGCCACAACCGAAGTAGTCAAGGAAGAAGAGTGGCTCGGCGCCTTGAACCAGAATGTCATTCACGCTCATGGCGACGAGGTCCTGACCGATGGTGTCGTGCTTGTTCAGGTTAAATGCGAGCTTGAGCTTGGTACCCACACCGTCGGTGCCGGACACCAGCACTGGCTCCTTGTACTTCTTGGACAACTCGAACAGCGCGCCAAAGCCGCCCAGGCCACCCATGACTTCAGGGCGCATGGTGCGCTTGGCAAATGGCTTGATCCGCTCGACCAGGGCGTCGCCGGCCTCCATGTCGACGCCTGCGTCGCGGTAAGTCATGGCGGTATTGGGGTTGGCTGGGGCGGTCAAGTTGCTTTCCTTTGTTGAGTTCCACCAAGCAGGCAGATAAAGTGTCGGCTTTGCGGACAAACACTCGCTTAAAGAGTGACCGCATTCACCAAAACCTCAATTTTACCGGAAATATGCCCTCAAACCGCCTTCAGACAGGATTGTGGATTGCCTTTGGCCTGGCCATGCTGTGGCTGCTGTATCTGCTATCGCCTATTCTGGCCCCCTTCCTGCTGGCCGGCATCATTGCCTATATCTGCAATCCCCTGGTCGAGCGGCTGCAGGCGTGGCGTGTTCCGCGGCTGGCCGCCGTCATTCTGGTCATCTCGGCCCTGGGCCTGATTGTGATCGGTTTGCTGCTGATCCTGTTGCCCTTGATGCAGGACGAGCTGGTCTTGTTGTTCGAGCGCTTCCCCAGTGCCATTGGTGTGCTCAACGAACAATTCGTGCCTTGGCTGCGCGACCACTTCGGCATTCGCCTGCATCTTGATCCAGCCTCCCTGCGCAAGCTGATGAATGACAACTTCGGCAATCTGCAGGCCTTAGGCCAACAATTGCTGGGCTCCCTGCGCATTGGCGGCCTGGCGCTGATCGGCGTTGTCACCACCTTGCTGCTCACACCTGTGGTGCTGTTCTACCTGCTGATGGACTGGAACAAGCTGATTGCCCGCATTGATGCGGCCATTCCACGCGCCTGGCATGGCAAGGTCACGGCCTTGCTGCATGATATTGATGCAGTGCTGTCCGAGTTCCTGCGCGGCCAATTGCTGGTGATGCTAGCGCTCGCCGCCTACTACAGCATCGCCTTGTCCGTGATCGGGATTCCTTCTGCCTTACCGGTTGGCATCGTGACCGGCCTGCTTATCTTTATTCCCTACATCGGTTTCGGCATAGGCTTCATGCTTGCCTTGCTTGTGGCAGCACTCCAGTTTGAAGGCTTGAATCCGATTATTGCCGTGCTTGTCGTCTATGGCCTCGGCCAGATTATCGAGGGCTTTTTCCTCACGCCTTATCTGGTCGGCGACCGCATCGGCCTGCATCCACTCGCCGTGCTGTTTTCCTTGCTGGCCTTTGCCCAGCTGTTTGGCTTTGTCGGCGTGCTGATTGCGCTACCAACCTCGGCGGCCTTGCTGGTAGGGCTGCGTGAAGTCCGCGTCTTGTATTTGCGTAGCCACTTCTATCAGGGCGAAACGAATCGGATTGATCCGCCGCTATGATCGAAGCACGTAGCACGCGGCAATTGCTGCTGAATATCCGGCCGCCGCAAACACCCAGCCTGGATAATTTTGTCGCTGGTAGCAACGGCGAAATCATCACCGCATTGACCCGCTTTGCGGCGGGCAATGAAGTGAATGCAATTTACTTGTGGGGCAATCTCGGCAGTGGCCGCAGTCATTTACTGCAGGCCACTGCGGCGCAGGCCAGCCGGCCGGTTATCTATCTGCGTGGCAATGAGGTGGCGGGTGATTTTGACCCAGCCCCTGAAACACTGGTCATCGTTGACGATGTGGAAGCGCTGAATCCTGATGCGCAGATTGCCCTTTTCCGCTGTTTCAACGACATTCGCATCAAACAGCTCAAGCTCTTGCTATCGGGTAGCACTGCCGCACTGCATCTGCCTAGCCGCGAAGACCTGCGCACGCGCATCGGCCAGGCCCTGATCTACGAGGTCAAGCCGCTCTCCGATAGCGACAAGGCCAGCGCCCTGCTCTATCACGCCGCCCAGCGCGGCATGAAGGTCGACGACAACATCATCGACTACCTCTTGCGTCACGGTCGTCGCGATGTGCCGTCCTTGATGGCAGTGCTCGATGCACTCGATCAACAATCCCTGGAGCAGCAACGGCCGGTGACCCTGCCGCTACTGCGCGAAATCCTGCAACTTGGCTGAACACAAACATGAAACTCGTACTCTTTGACCTCGACAATACCTTGCTTGCTGACGACAGCGACTTTGAGTGGGCGCAATTCCTGATTTCGAAAGGCGTGCTGGATCGTGAAGTGCACGAGTCCCGCAATCAAGCCTTCTTTGATCAGTACAAAGCCGGCACCCTGAATATTTTTGAGTTCCTGGAGTTTCAGCTGGCACCACTCTCACGCCATGCCCGTGAAGTGCTCGACGCCTGGCATCGCGAATACATGACTACACGCATTCGCCCTGTCATTACTGCCAAGGCGCGCGCACTGGTTGAGCAGCACCGCACCGATGACAGCATCATGGCCATCGTCACTGCCACCAACACCTTTGTCACCGGCCCGATTGCGCGTGAGTTCAACATCCCGCATTTGATCGGCACTATTCCGGCACAAGAAAAAGGCACCTTCACCGGCAAGCCACGTGGCACGCCCTCGTTCCGCGAAGGCAAGATTGAGCGCGTCGAGGCCTGGCTTGAGTCCATGGGCCTGTGGTGGGGC
This sequence comes from Rhodocyclaceae bacterium, assembly GCA_035493575.1. GTDB lineage: Bacteria > Pseudomonadota > Gammaproteobacteria > Burkholderiales > Rhodocyclaceae. The sequence goes on from DATJIB010000193.1 coordinate 3,292, forward strand.
AGCTTCGAGTCCAGCCACTTCTACAGCGATTCGCACAACGACTTGCCACTGATGTCACTGGTCAGCCACCCGGTGGCGGTCGACCCGGATGACAAGCTGCGCGCTCATGCCGAAGCCAATGGCTGGCCGGTTATCAGCCTCCGCTAATCTCAAACCCGCCCAGGCCTTGGCCTGAGCGGGTTTGAGCGGCACTCCTGTATCATTACCCTCTTTGCATTTAACACCACACCCCTATTCGCATGATCCGCAAGCTGTTGAAGCGCGTTTTTCGCAGCCCCACCTCTAGTCCAAGCGCCAAGTCCAAGAAACAGAGCGCTGCCACCGAGCTGACCGTCGCCAAGCACGGCGTTCGGCGCGAGCAAGTTTCCAGTGCTGCACGGCGCACCTGCGATACCTTGCAAGCCGCTGGCTTCAAGGCTTATGTCGTGGGCGGCGCGGTGCGCGATCTGATCATGGGGATAGAGCCCAAGGACTACGACGTCGCCACCGATGCGACGCCCGAAGAGGTGCGCAATCTGTTCCGCCGCGCCCGCATCATTGGCCGTCGCTTCCAGATCGTGCATGTCATGCATGGCTCCGAAACGATTGAGGTGTCCACCTTCCGTGCTGCGCACGACAAGGACACCATCACCGACGAACATGGCCGCGTGTTGCGCGACAACGTCTGGGGCAGCATTGCCGAAGACGCCGCGCGTCGTGACTTTACCGCCAATGCGCTGTACTACGATCCGGGCAAGGAAATCATCCTCGATTATCACGATGGCGTTGCCGACATCAAGAACAAGACCCTGCGCATGATTGGTGAGCCACGCTCGCGTTATCGCGAAGACCCGGTGCGCATGCTGCGCGCCGTGCGCTTGTCGGCCAAGCTACGCATAAATATTGATCCAGCGACCGCCAAGCCAATCAGCGAAATGGCTGAGCTGCTTGAGAACGTGCCGCCCGCACGTCTCTTCGACGAAATGCTCAAGCTGCTCACCTCCGGCCATGCAGTCGAATGTATCAAGCGCTTGCGCGATGCCGAGCTGCATCACGGCCTACTGCCGCTGTTGGATGTGATTCTTGAGCAGCCCATGGGCGAAAAGTTCGTGATGCTGTCCTTGGCCAATACCGACGAGCGTATTCGCGCCGGCAAGACCACATCGCCAGGCTTCCTGTTTGCGACGCTGCTCTGGCATGAAGTGTTGGCCAACTGGGAAATCCGCAAGAAGCGTGGCGAACCTTCAATCCCGGCGCTGTTTGAAGCGATGGATGAAATCCTCGACCAGCAAGCCGAGAAGCTTGCCATCACGCGCCGCATTGCCGGCGACATCAAGGACATCTGGTTGCTGCAGCCACGCTTTGAGAAACGCTCCGGCAAAACGCCTTTGCGCCTGCTGGAGCAACCGCGCTTCCGTGCCGGCTACGACTTCCTGCATCTGCGTGCGCAGAGCGGCGAAGTGGAAATGGAACTGGCCGATTGGTGGACGCGCTTCCAGGCGGTTGATTACAGCGAACGCGAAGCCATGCTGGTGCCGGATACTGATCCCAAAAAGCGCCGTCGCCGTCGCAGCCCCAAGAAAGCTGCGGCCCCTGCCGGTGAGAGTGGCGCGGGTGGAGAATCTGATTGACCTTGTCTTACATCGCCCTCGGCGCCAACCTGGGCGAAGCTGAGGAAACATTACGTATCGCCGCTCGAGAACTTGCAGCACTGCCGAATGCGCGTTTGCTGGCAACGTCTTCTCTCTACCGTACGGCCCCAGTCGGCTTGAAGAACCAGCCTGACTTCATCAACGCCGCACTGGCGCTTGAAAACGATTACAGCGCTACCGAGATGCTGCAAATCCTGTTTGATATTGAGCAGCGCTTTGGCCGTCAGCGCAGTGTGCCGAATGCGGCACGCACCCTTGATCTGGACTTGCTGCTGCACGGTAATATCGTTTCCAAAGATACTGCCCTGACCCTGCCGCATCCGCGCATGCATGAGCGCGCCTTCGTACTGGCACCGTTGCATGAAATTGCGCCTGCGCTTGTCATCCCCGGCCGTGGCGCAGTCAGCGATTTACTGGCACAGTGCGCAGATCAACGTATTCAGAAAATGGACTGAACATGTTTGGATTGAATGGCCTCCCTGTTGTTGTACAAACCGCGCTCTTGCTGGCCATGTCGAATATCTTCATGACCTTTGCCTGGTACGCCCACCTCAAGAACCTCAACGACAAACCATGGTGGGTTGCCGCGCTGCTGAGCTGGGGCATCGCTTTGTTTGAGTACTTGATCCAGGTGCCGGCCAATCGCATCGGCCATACCCAGTTCGACCTCGGCCAACTCAAGATCATGCAGGAAGTCATTACCTTGCTGGTGTTTGTGCCATTTGCGGTGTTCTATATGAACCAGCCATTCAAACTGGATTTCGTATGGGCGGGACTCTGCTTGCTGGGCGCGGTATATTTCATCTTTCGCTAAGCCAGAGGGTACGCAAACCCGGCTTAGTATGTAGACCAAATGAGAACTTTTCCATGACCTATCTCGCCACCGATCGCTCGATTGAAAAGCCCGTCACCCTGCACGAGCTGGGGCGCATGTATGCGGCCAAAGAGCCCATTGTCAGTCTGACGGCCTATGACTCAAGCTTTGCCGCGCTGCTGGATCGCGCTGGCGTCGACATCATTCTGATCGGCGACTCGGCCGGCAATGTTATTCAAGGTCACAAGAGCACGCTGCCTGTGACCATTGAACAAATGGTTTATCACACCGAGTGTGTGGCACGCGGAACCAAGCGCGCCATGGTGGCCGCTGATCTGCCCTGGGGTTCGTATCAGGAGAGCAAGGAGCAGGCGCTACGCAATGCCTCAAAACTGATGGCGGCTGGCGCACATATGGTCAAGCTCGAAGGCGGCCTGTGCATGACCGAGACGGTGCGCTTTCTCACCGACAGAGGCATCCCTGTATGGGCGCATATCGGCCTCACACCGCAAAGCGTGAATATGCTCGGCGGCTATCGCATTCAGGGCAAGGACGAAGCAGCGGCCAAGCGCATGAAGGAAGAAGCGCTGGCGCATCAGCAGGCCGGTGCGGTTGCCATGCTCTACGAATTGATTCCAGCGGCACTCGGTCAAGAACTCACCGAGATTCTGAATATCCCGACAGTGGGCATTGGTGCGGGCCTTGATTGCTCCGGCCAGGTGCTGGTGTTGCAAGACATGCTCGGCATTTATCCGGGCAAGCCAGCACGCTTTGTCCGCAACTTCATGGATGGTGCGAGCAGCATAGAAGAAGCCGTGCATAACTATGTCGTGGCGGTGAAAGATCGCAGCTTCCCGGCCCCTGAGCACTGTTATTGATGAAAGCCGCGCTTGCAATCGTTGGCCTGCTTCTGATTATTGTCGGCCGTTTCTTTATCTACAGCGCGTCCAAACAAGCCTGGCGTATTGAAGGCGATGGCAGCGCAATGGATAAGCTGAGCGCCAATCCGTCACTCAAGGCTCGCTACCGTTTTGGCCAGACGCAATATTTTCTCGGTATCGCAGTTTTCATCGCCTGCCTCTTTCTCTAAAGCTCATCATGCAAGTTCATCCTACTATCGCCGGCCTGCGGGCTGAGTTGCACAGCGCCCGTCTCTCTGGCCAGCGCATCGCCTTTGTACCCACCATGGGCAATCTGCATGAAGGCCATATCGCACTGATGACCGAAGCGCGCCAGTATGCCGATGTCGTCGTCGCCAGCATTTTCGTCAATCGCCTGCAGTTCCGTCCGGGCGAAGACTTCGAAGCCTATCCGCGTACCTTCCAGGCCGACTGCGATCGTTTAACAGCGGCGGGCGTCGATTATCTGTTCGCTCCGGATGAGCAAGAGATGTATCCACAGCCGCAGCTGTATCACATCGAACCGCCGATGGAACAGCAAGGCATCCTTGAAGGGGAATTCCGCCCGGGGCATTTTCGCGGTGTCGCGACGGTGGTTGCCAAGCTCTTCAACATCGTTGAGCCGCAGGTCGCTTTGTTCGGAAAAAAAGACTTTCAACAGGTCATGGTCATCAAAAACATGGTCCGCGACATGGGTTTTTCAATTGATATTATTGATAGCCCCACTATCAGGGCTGATGACGGATTGGCATTGTCATCTCGCAACGGCTATCTTTCAAAAGAGGAAAGAGCTGAAGCGCCCCGTCTAGCAAGGGAATTGACGAAAGTAGTGACTGCAATCAGGGAGGGAAACCGCGATTTTTCGGCCCTCGAAAATGCTGCCTGTAAGACCCTACAAGAGCATGGTTGGGTGCCTGATTATGTTGCGATAAGACGAAAAAGTGATCTACAATCGCCGTCCGCTCACGAATCCGAGTTGGTGGTTTTGGCGGCGGCCAAACTTGGCCGCACACGCCTGATCGACAACCTGGAAGTTTAGGAATCTGCGATGCGCTCATGCCGGCAGATTCCAGCAGCACCAAGAGACACGGGCAGCATTATTTGTCTGCCATGGGGTGAATTGCCCGCCTTTGCATGAGAAAGGGAACGCAATGCAACGCATGATGTTGAAGTCCAAGCTGCACCGCGTGACAGTCACGCAAGCCGAGCTGCATTACGAAGGTTCATGTGCCATCGATGATGACCTGCTTGACGCTGCCGATATCAAGGAATATCAGCAGATCGAGATCTGGAACGTCAACAACGGTCAGCGCTTCACCACTTACGCTATCCGCGCTGAACGCGGCAGCGGCACGATTTCAGTCAATGGCGCGGCCGCCCGCCTGGCAGCTCCTGGTGACCTGCTGATCATTGCCACCTTCGCCATGTACAACGAAATCGAACTGCAGAAGTTCGAGCCTGAGCTTGTGTATGTGGATGCCAAGAATCGCATCACCAATCAAAGCAAGAAAATTCCAGCGCAAGCTGCTTAAACAGCTGCTCTGCGTCAAACAAAAAGGCCACCTTGAAAACAAGGTGGCCTTTTTGTTTTGGGCTTAATGCTTAAGTTTTATCGGCCAATCTGATTACCGATCACGCCGCCCACTGCAGCACCACCGGCGGTACCGATACCGCTACCACCGGTAAGCACGGCGCCACCTACTGCACCAATACCAGCGCCGACCGCGGTGTTCTTGTCGCGTTGTGACATATTGCTACAGCCAGCCAAACTCAATGCACCAGCCAGAATCAAAGTCGTTACCGTCAGTTTTGTTTTCATGGAAAGCTCCTCGGTGTTAATTAGCTGTGCCCGCACAGCGATATGGTTTGAACCACGTTGTGCTTTCAATCTAAGCTTTTCGAGGTCGGCTTTCCGTAGTCCGCACTCCTGACTTTGTGTAGGAACTCTCTGATGCGGATCAATACGTGACGTTGAAGCGATCACCTGTCAGATCTCGCTGCCACACCGTCAAATTGGGAGGCTGCAGGAATAGACTCCAGGTCTGTTGCTGATGGCGAAACGGCTCTTTAACGGCTTTGAAAACGGCGGGGGTCAGTAGAGTCAGACAGCGGCCTTTGGGGCCGTTACGCGCCGATTCAGAGCGAATGACCTCGATGCCTTGTGCTCTGGCTTCAAGCGCCAGGCGCTGCGTTTCCGTGTAGTTGTCGGGGTCGGTCCAGATGCGACGCTTGGCCTTGAATGGTGTCGCGGTCAGATCCAGCAACATGGATGTCGCGCCATGAAACTCGAACAAGGTCATTTGCATGGAAGTGGATTTGCCAGCCAGCGCGGCGCTATCAAGCCAGAAACGCAAACGCCAATAGCCGGCCTCGGCGCACGCCGTGGTGACATCTTCCGCGCCATAAAACACAGCTGGATCAAAGCGGCTACGGAAACGCGAGCCGCTCGGCGGCGGGGACAGGTAACGGAATGGGGTGGAGAGCAGATAGTGCAAACCCTCAGCCTCTATGGGCAGGCGCGGCTTGACGCTTTCGATGATGTCTTCGAGTACAGCCTGTTCAGCTGCATTACCCTGCACCAGCGCAATGGTGGCGTTCTTGTGCTGGGCTTCGACGACGCGCCAGCCCGACAACTCGCGAGCTTTGGCGGCTGCACGCAAATCAGGCCGGGGCTCGATGCGCATCGATATAGTCGCAGGCGTGTACCAGCCCGCTGGCTTGTTGAATGATGTCGAACGGAACCCGATTACCGAAAGCCAGGTTAGGCGAGTTCAGCCAATCTTGAGCCAGCTGATCGTTATTGCCAACAATCGAATACAGGCCGCGGTAGAGGCGCACCAACAGCGCCGCCATCTCCCACTCCTTGGCCTGATCACGCACGCTGTACTCGCCACGCATCAGCCGCGAGGCCGACGACTGGCTGATACCCAGAATAATCGCCAGCTCACTGGAACTGATGCTCAAATGTTTTGCCACTTCGGCGACCGCCTTGGAAAGTACCAAGGCTCGATCCGGCGCCGCGGCAGTCATTGGACGTGCCATGCTCTACTCCTTCGAGGCACACGAATCAAGTCTATAGAATATTATTAAACACTTCAAGTCTATAGATTTAAATATATCACCAACCCCTTGACGGTTGATAAGCCGCAAATTTTGCTATCGCTTTGC
>DATJIB010000194.1:0-4322 GCA_035493575.1 Rhodocyclaceae bacterium
GAAACGGCTGCAAGGGCAAGCGCTAGTGCGAGTTTGGAGGGTTTGTTCATGTTTCTCCTCGTTGAGCTTAATGCTGGTAAGTGACCGCAGCGAACCCCCGCCGCATATCAAGAAAACGTAGCCAGTATAGCAACGCTGTGAAGTGGATCAAAGAATTGCGCTGGGTTTCATGCGTGTTAGGGCGAATCTTACGGCATTTCAGTGCTGTTAGTTAAGTGTGTTTTGCGCATATGGCTCAGATATTCGGATTTCCACGCGATCTTGTTCAATATTGTTGGTTTTTGGCAACAACGGGCAAAGTTTAAAGTGGTTTCTCAAGTTGTAGAGGGGAGTGCGCTGCGCTTGGCTGAAATGGATGGGGCCTGGCGGATGCCTGGGTGCCTCCAGCGAGCCTTATGGGTGGAAGTGCTAGAATTTCCCATTCGCCCGTAATGGCCCACCTTCACGATTTCACGTATTTAGACTATCTATGGATTCCTTCGCCAAGGAGACCCTTCCAATTTCGTTGGAAGAGGAAATGCGCCGCAGCTATCTCGATTACGCCATGAGCGTAATTGTCGGGCGCGCTTTGCCAGACGTTCGGGATGGCCTTAAACCCGTGCACAGGCGCGTGCTGTTCGCGATGCACGAACTCAATAACGACTGGAACCGGGCATACAAGAAATCGGCGCGTATTGTCGGCGACGTGATCGGTAAATATCACCCTCACGGCGATTCGGCGGTCTACGACACCATAGTGCGCATGGCCCAGGATTTCTCGCTGCGCTACATGCTGGTCGACGGCCAGGGCAATTTCGGCTCGATCGATGGCGATAATCCCGCGGCGATGCGTTACACCGAAATCCGCCTGGCCAAGATCGCCCATGAATTATTGGCTGATATAGATCAGGAAACCGTCGATTTCGGCGCCAACTACGATGGCAGCGAGCAGGAGCCTTTGCTTTTGCCTTCCCGTTTGCCCAATCTGCTGGTCAATGGCAGTTCGGGGATAGCGGTCGGGATGGCCACCAATATTCCGCCGCACAATCTGTCCGAAGTCATCGACGGCTGCTTGTACTGCCTGCGCAATCCGCACTGCACGATCGACGAACTGATCGAGCTGATTCCGGCCCCCGATTTCCCCACCGGTGCCATTATTTACGGCATGTCGGGTGTGCGCGAAGGCTATCGCACAGGGCGCGGGCGGGTCATCATGCGCGCCAAAACCCATTTTGAAGACATGGAAAAGGGCCATCGCCAGGCGATCATCGTCGACGAGATCCCCTATCAGGTCAACAAGAAGTCCCTGCAGGAGCGCATTGCCGAGCTGGTCAACGAGAAGAAGATCGAAGGCATTTCCGATATCCGCGACGAGTCCGACAAAGACGGCATGCGCTTGGTCATCGAGCTCAAGCGCGGCGAAGTTCCCGAAGTGGTTTTGAACAACCTGTATAAAAATACACAGCTTCAGGATACTTTCGGCATGAATATGGTGGCTTTGGTCGACGGCCAGCCGCGCCTGCTCAACCTCAAGCAGATGGTGGAGTATTTCCTGTCGCATCGCCGCGAAGTGGTTACGCGGCGCACAGTGTTCCAGTTGCGCAAGGCGCGCGAGCGCGGCCACGTGCTCGAAGGGCTGGCAGTGGCCCTGGCCAATATCGACGACTTTATTGCAATTATCAAGGCGGCGCCCACGCCGCCCGTAGCGCGTCAGGATTTGATGGCTCGCAGTTGGGATTCCTCGCTGGTGCGCGAAATGCTGGCCCGGGCCGACGATGGCACGACGCCAGGCGGCCGCGCGGCCTATCGTCCGGAAACCCTGCCCGAGGGGTTCGGCCTGCAGGGCGACGGCTTGTACCGCCTGAGCGATACCCAGGCGCAGGAAATCCTGAATATGCGCCTGCAGCGTCTGACCGGCCTGGAGCAGGACAAGATCGTCGGCGAATATAAAGAAATCATGGCAACCATCGCCGATTTGCTGGACATCCTGGCGCGGCCGGAACGCATTACCACCATAATCAGCGATGAACTCACGGCGATCAGGGCCGAGTTTTCCACCAATGCCAAAGATGTCCGGCGTTCTCAGATCGAACATAACGCCACCGAGCTCGATACCGAAGATCTGATCACTCCCATGGACATGGTGGTGACCCTGTCGCAGACCGGCTATATCAAGAGCCAGCCGCTGTCGGAATACCGTTCGCAAAAACGCGGCGGCCGCGGCAAGCAGGCAACCGCCATGAAGGAAAACGACTGGGTGGATCAGCTGTTCATCGCGAACACGCACGATTATCTGCTGTGCTTTTCGGATCGCGGCCGGGTTTATTGGCTCAAGGTCTGGGAAGTGCCGCAAGGTACGCGCGGCTCGCGCGGCCGGCCTATCGTCAATATGTTCCCGCTGGTCGACGGCGAAAAAATCACCGTGGTGCTGGCCGTCAAGGAATTCAGCGACGACCACTACGTCTTCATGGCGACTTCGCGCGGCACGGTCAAAAAGACGCCGCTGTCGGATTTTTCCAATCCACGCAAGGCGGGTATTATCGCCGTAGCGCTCGATGACGGCGACTTCCTGATCGGCGCCGACCTGACCGATGGCGAACACGATGTGATGTTGTTCTCCGATTCCGGCAAGGCCGTGCGTTTCGACGAAAACGATGTGCGCCCCATGGGCCGCACGGCGCGCGGCGTGCGCGGCATGACGCTCGAGGATGGACAGGCGGTCATTTCCCTGCTGGTTGCCCTCGATGAAACCCAAAGTGTGCTGACAGCCACCGAAAATGGCTTCGGCAAGCGGACTTCAATTCTCGAATACACGCGCCACGGCCGCGGCACCAAAGGCATGATCGCCATTCAAACCAGTGCCCGCAATGGCAAAGTGGTGGGTGCCGTGCTGGTCCGTCCGTCCGACGAAATCATGCTGATCACCACTGCTGGGGTGCTGGTTCGCACCCGGGTTTCGGAAATCCGTGAAATGGGCCGCGCCACGCAAGGCGTTACCCTCATCAACGTCGACGAGAACAGCACCTTGTCGGGCGTGCGCCGCGTGGTTGAAAGCGATGCCGACGATGTCGAGCTCGATGGCGATGCGGACGAGTCCTCTGATGTCGGCGCGATCGATTCCGATGACGGCCCGGCAGCGCCGGGCATTGACAATGGCAGCGCGGAGGATGATTCGTAATGCGCCCGTGGAATTTTTCGGCAGGCCCGTCGGCTTTGCCGCTTGAAGTATTGCAGCAGGCCGCGGCCGAAATGACGGATTGGCACGGCAGCGGAATGTCGGTCATGGAAATGAGCCACCGCGGCAAGCAGTTCACGCAAATCCGCGATGAAGCCGAAGCGGATCTGCGCGAATTGCTGGCCGTGCCCGACGACTATGCCGTGATGTTCATGCAGGGCGGGGCGACGGCTGAAAATGCCATCTTGCCGCTGAATCTTATCGGCCGAGGCGGCGCGCTCAAGGCAGATTATGTCCTGTCCGGCATCTGGTCCAACAAATCGCACAAGGAAGCGCAGCGCTACGGCGACATCGCCATAGCGGCGTCAAGCGGCAGCGCGGTGCAGATCGATGAGCGGGCACAGGAGCCCTGGACCTGGTTTCCCGATCCGGAACAATGGCGTGTGCGCCCGGATGCGGCTTATCTGCACCTGTGCAGCAACGAAACCATAGGCGGGGTCGAGTTCGCGCAGTGGCCCGATACGGCCGAACTGGGCGCGGCCAATGTGCCGCTGGTGGTCGATGCGTCGTCGCATTTTCTGTCTCGCCCGATCGATTTTTCCAAGGCTGGGCTGGTATATGCCGGCGCGCAGAAAAATGCCGGACCGGCGGGAGTTACCGTCGTACTGGCGCGGCCCGACCTGATCGGTCATGCGCTGCCCGTATGCCCTTCGGCGTTCGATTATGCCAATGTGGCCGGCTCCCAATCCATGTTCAATACGCCGCCTACCTATGCAATTTATATTGCCGGGCTGGTGTTCAAATGGATCAAGCGGCAGGGCGGCGTTGCGGCCATGGAGCGCGCCAATATTGCCAAATCCCAGGCCTTGTATGCCTTTCTGGACAGCTCCGATTTTTATATGGCCAAGGTCCAGGCCAAAGCCCGCTCGCGCATGAATGCGCCGTTTTTCCTGCGTGACGAATCGCTTAACGGCGAGTTCCTGGTCCAGGCGGAAGCGGCCGGCCTGATGCAACTGAAAGGGCACAAAAGCGTCGGCGGCATGCGTGCCTCCATTTACAATGCCGTACCTCTGGAAGGGGTTCAGGCTCTGATTACTTTCATGCGGGAATTCGAGCGGCGACATGGATGATTCTTTACTAGCCCGGTTGCGTCCGATACGCGAACGCA
>DATJIB010000195.1:0-4102 GCA_035493575.1 Rhodocyclaceae bacterium
TCACGATGTGGAATCGCTGCCAGCACCGGTTCGCAATCACCAGAACCAAACCATTCCACCTGGCCGCGTTCGGTCATTTCAGCGAGCAGTTTCATGTCATCCGGATGGCGTTCATACAGCAGATCAAGCAGCCAGCCGGAGAAGTGCACGCTGAAACGGAAGTCCGGATATTTGTGCAGCACCCGAATGAACATGCCGTAGCAACGCACATGCGCATCGTCTATCACCTCGGTGAAGTTACCAACCGGCTGGTGCGCATGTACACCGAACAAAAGAGAGATGGTCATAGCTGTCCTTGATTGCGTTAACTGGCGGCGCGGCGCATGGTGCCGCCACCTTCGGCACCCGCGTCACTACTGCCGGCCGAAATCGGTACGTCCAGCGTAGCGGGTGGAGTGAGTTGCAAACAGCGGTAAAGATTGGCGAGATTACGGCGGTACAGTTGATCAAAGCTGGCAACGGAAGGGCCGGGATTGTAATCACCGAACCACCAAAACCAGTCCGAGCTTTCACAGATCGCAAGTTGATTTTCAGCTTCAATCCTCTGGCCGGCGGTAAGCGTGCCGGCAACCATGACTCTGTCATAGGTTGCCTTGGCCATGGCGAGCAAGTCCCAGGCGTGATTTTTTGCGGTATCGCCGACCCAGGTCGACAAGGTGCCATAGACCCAGCTGCCTGCCGTTAGCTCGGGCAGGGTGGCTGTCGCTGCGGGTCGTTCCTTAAGTAAGGCAGCGAAGGTTGTGGTGTGAATACGTTCGCTACTCGCGAGCAGGGTGTACAACTCTTCAAAGAAATACCAGCCGTTGTAAGGGTAGTGTTCCCAGGCATTTTCGCCATCAAGAATGACAGCAACCATGGGCTTTTGTCCTTCCTGTTCGGCGTTAGGTGCCATGGTTGCGGTAGCACCAACCTGCTCGACGAAATGTTGGGCCGCTTCACCACTATGCCATTTGCCGTATTCAAAGCCGATCAGGTCGGACAGATGCTCGTCCCGGAAGAACATAGTCATGCCGGGCGCGCGATCCAGTTTCCATGGCTGCCAGGCAGGATGACTGACTGTCATGCCGGCCTTGTTGAGGCTGTTATGCAGGACCCCTTCACCACTGGCTATCCAGCGCACCCCTTCACTTGCCATCTGGCGTACAAAGGCGGTCGAGATCGCGCCTTCTGCGGGCCACATCCCCGTCGGCACCACACCGAAACGTACGGTATGGCTATTGATTGCGGCCACGATATGACGGCGCACCCGTTCCGCCCCGCCCGGATATTCAGGCGCGCTTGGAGCCGGCGCCTCCGGCACGGTTTCCTGCCCCGCACGTAGATCCAGCAGCAAGGGGCTGAGCGGATGAGTTTGCGGTGTGCAGGATAATTCGATCTGGCCGCGTTTGGCCAGTGCGGTGTAGCGCGGCAGAATATTCTTTAGCGTGCGGCCTATCCACTCTAGCAAGGCATGCCTGTCTTCAAGCGTAAAGTTCTGGCCTTTGCCTATCAGTGTCTGCAGGATTTTTTCATTGCGCCGTTCGTATTCACCGCTCCAGGCCAGGTGGTACCACGTTACCAGGTCGAAGAAGTAGGCATCCGACAGGTATTCGATCACCGGCTCATTATTGATCGGGTCGCTCAAGCTACTAAACAGGGTATGCAGGCGCTGGTAGTCGGGAAAAGGATCCAGCATGGTGGCGTGATTGGCAAGGAAGCACGCATCCAGCAAAAAGCGCTTGTCTTCGTTGCTGAGAATGACGCCTTCTGGCGTTGCCAACAAGCGCAGCAGCGGGTCGCGAAAGTGCTTGCCATCACCAATGCCCCGCGCAAACTGGCTGGCATAGTCTTCTATCTGCTCGGCCAGTACCGGCACAAAGTTGATGACCGCACGAACCTGAGGGTGGCGTTCCAGATGCGCCGCCATATCGGTGTAATCCTTGATTGCATGCAGATAGACCCATGGCAATACAAACTCAGGTGCACCGGGACGGCTGTGGTCGCGGTAATCCGGCTGATGCATGTGCCACAGAAAAACCAGATCTATCTTTTGCATGCGGCTGTTATCCGATACGTGGGGCGCGTTGTCCGAGCATGTCTTGGGTTACCAGAACGATGCCCTTCTCACTGACATAAAACCGTTTGCGATCTTCTTCCAGGTCATAACCGATGTGCATGCCCGGTGGAATCTTGCAGCGCTTGTCGATCACGGCGCGGCGAATCTTGGCACCGGCACCGATATCCACGCCTTGCAGTATCACCGAGTCTTCTACCAAGGCATGGTCATAGGCGTTCACTCGCGAGAACAGCAGCGAACGGCGAATGGTGGCGCCGCTGATGATGTCCCCGCCGGAGACGAGCGAGTCCACCGCAATACCGCGACGGTCATCATCATCGAAAACAAATTTGGCGGGCGGCATTTGTTCCTGGTGCGTCCAGATCGGCCATTCCTCGTCATACATATTCAATTCCGGGCTGACCTTGGTCAGCTCCATATTGGCTTCCCAATAAGCATCAATAGTGCCAACGTCACGCCAATACGGTTTGTCCGGGCTGACGCCACCCACACAACTGGCCTTGAAGCTGTGTGCAAACACACGATGATGTTTGATCACATGTGGAATGATGTCTTTACCGAAATCGTTGCTGGAGTTTTCATCGGCGCAATCGCGCAGCAATTGTTCGTACAGGAAATCGGCGTTGAATACATAGATGCCCATGGATGCGAGCGAACGCTCTGGATCGCCAGGCATGGTCGGCGGTTCGGCTGGCTTTTCGACAAAGCTCTGAACGCGGTTATCCGCGTCGATGCCGATCACGCCAAAACCCTTGGCGTCTTCAATCGGCACGTCAATACAAGCCACCGTCAGCTCCGCATCGTTCCAAACATGTTCGGCCAACATGCGGCCGTAGTCCATTTTATAAATGTGATCGCCAGATAGAACCAATACATACTTGGGGCGGTTGTGACGGAGCAGGTCGATGTTTTGGTACACCGCATCGGCGGTGCCGCGGTACCAGCCCTCACCCATCATCTGCTGCGCTGGCATCAGATCAACGCCTTCGTGGAAGCGGCCTTCAAGGAAGCTCCAGGCATGCTGGATGTGGCGAATCAGGCTTTGCGCCTTGTATTGGGTCGCAACACCGATGCGGCGGATGCCAGAGTTTACGCAATTGGACAGGGCGAAATCGATGATGCGGAATTTCCCGCCGAAAGGAACTGCCGGCTTGGCGCGCCAGTCTGTTAACTGCATCAGGCGGCTGCCACGACCGCCGGCCAGTACGATGGCATAAGTGTTGCGTGTCAGATGACTGACATGTCGTCCTGCAGTACTGGGTAGCTCTTTACTGATTTGCTCAGGCATGGCGCTGCTCCCGCGGCTACAATGGCCGCACAGTGTTATAGAAATACGCTACAAGAGAGCTTGCCCTCTTGTGACTCCCCCGACAATGAGAATGTACTAGGGTTGCGGTAAGTACATTCCGACAGAGATGGTGCTGCATATGGCGACTGCTGGTGCAATACGTCCTCTCCTTGAGGCGCGTGAATATGATCCGTTTCGGGTCCTGGGTCTGCACCGTGATGGGGCGGACTGGTGCTTGCGTGTCTTCAATCCTCACGCCGATAGCATAACCCTGGATTGTGACGGCGCGAACATTCTGATGCAGCGAACTAATGCCGGTGGCATTTTCGAATGGCGCGGCGAGACCCCGCCGGCTGCGCCGTGGTCTCTGTATGTTCAGGAAGGTAAGCGCTCGTTTCGTGTGCATGATCCGTATGCCTTTGCACCCGCGGCCAGCGAGCACGATCTGTATCTGTTCTCTGCGGGGAGCAACTATCAGGCCTATCGCCTGCTCGGAGCGTTCCCGGAGGTCAGACAAGAGGTAGCCGGCGTTTGTTTCCGTGTCTGGGCCCCAAACGCGGAGCGGGTCTCGGTGATCGGTGATTTCAACCAATGGGATGGCCGCTGCCATCCCTTGGCCAGCCTCGGTGGCAGCGGGGTTTGGGAGCTTTTCATCCCCGACCTGCCGGCCGGCACCTTGTATAAATTTGAATTGCGCCAACGCGGTAGCGGCACGGTCAAGGTCAAAGCCGACCCTTACGCGCGTGCTTTTGAGAAAC
>DATJIB010000196.1:0-7892 GCA_035493575.1 Rhodocyclaceae bacterium
TCTTTAAGGCGGGCCAATGCGGTATCGATGGCAATGAACTCGCCACGAATCTCGTCGATATAGCCGGTGCGGCTTGCGCCTTGCAAACCTTTGCGTAGCAGGCCCATGACTTCGCCATCAGAGCGGCCGCGCTGGCAGGCATCTTCAAACAGCAGCACATCATCGAAGGCGCCGCCGACGATTTCGCCTTGCTTCATGATGTCTTCATCACGGCGGTCGCCTGCACCACTGATCACGATAGAGCGCGTCTTGGCAGGCATGGAAGTCAGCGCCTGGGCCAATGCCGCGATGGCATCGGGGTTGTGGCCGTAGTCCGCCACAATGGTTGCACCGCGATAGTTGAACAGGTTGAAGCGACCCGGTGCCGTGGCCGTGTCGGTCATGAAACTGGTGATGGCGTCGAGTATGGTTTCCCACTTGATGCCGAGTGCCCACGCCGCGCCGATTGAGGCCATGGCGTTGTCGACCTGGAAGGGGATGGTCCCGTTCATGGTCAGCGGCATTTGATCAAGCGGCAAACGCATTTCAAATTTGCCTTCGCGCGCGACAAGGAAAGCATCATCGCGATAGACAACGCGACCACCCTGAGCCAGGTGTTCGGCCATGGTCGAGTTGAGATCGGCGCCAAAGAACGTCACAGCGCCCGGGCAGACCGAGGCCATGCGGGCAGTATGTACATCGACTGCATTCAATACGGCCATGCCCTTGGGGGAAACATTGCGCACGATCACGCGCTTCAACACGGCGAGTTCTTCAACCGTGTTGATGTAGTTAAGACCGAGGTGGTCGCCCATGCCGATATTCGTCACCACAGCGACATCGCAGCGATCAAAACCCAGGCCTTCACGCAGCATACCGCCACGTGCGGTTTCAAAAACGGCAGCATCCACGTCCGGGTGCATCAGCACATTGCGCGCACTGCGTGGGCCGCTGCAATCGCCGGTATCGATACGCTGACCTTGCACATAAACACCATCGGTGTTGGTCATGCCGACTCGCAAGCCGTTGCTGGCGATGATGTGCGAAATCAAACGCACGGTCGTGGTCTTGCCATTGGTGCCGGTGACGGCAACCACGGGAATTCGACCATCTTCTTCGTGGCCGAAGATGGTGTCGATAATGGCTTTGCCCACATCGCGGCCCTTGCCATACGACGGGTTCAAATGCATGCGCAGACCTGGGGCAGCATTGACTTCAACCACACCGCCATTCTGCTCTTCAAGCGGACGTTGCAAGGTGTCGGCGAGGACATCGATGCCGCACACATCAAGACCGATCATGCGCGCTGCTTCAACGGCGCGCGAAGCGACATCAGGGTGCACGTCATCGGTGACATCGGTGGCAGTGCCACCAGTGCTGAGGTTGGCGTTGTTACGCAGCACCACGCGTACGCCTTTTCCCGGCACTGACTCCGGCGTCATGTCCTGCTTGGCCAGCACAGCCAGGCCGAGCTCATCCAGGCGGATTTTGGTAAGTGCAGTCGCATGACCATCGCCGCGCAAAGGATCCTTATTGACGATCTCGACCAATTCGGCAACGGTATGTTCGCCATCACCCACCACATTCGGCGGTTCGCGACGTGCGGCGGCGACGAGCTTGTCGCCGACTACCAGCATGCGGAAGTCATGGCCAGGCAGATAGCGCTCGACCATGATGTTCTTGCGGAAGCTGCGCGCGAATTCGTAGGCTTTGAGAACAGCGTCCTTGTCGGTCAGATTGACGGTGACGCCCTTGCCCTGATTGCCATCCAGTGGTTTGACAACGATAGGCATCCCCACTTCATTGGCAGCGGCCCAAGCATCTTCACCATTAACCACAGCACGGCCTAGCGGCACCGGCACGCCACCGGCGTGCAGTAGTTTTTTGGTGAGTTCTTTATCCTGCGCAATCGATTCGGCGATGGCGCTGCTGCGGTCAGTTTCAGCCGCCTGAATACGGCGCTGTTTGCTGCCCCAGCCAAATTGAACCAAGCTGCCCGAGGTCAGTCGGCGATAAGGAATGCCGCGCAGTACCGCTGCATCGACAATCGAACCGGTGGATGGGCCGAGACGTACGTCTTCGTCCAGATCCTTGAGTTGTTTGAGCGTGGCTTTCAGATCAAAAGGCGTGTCGGTGAGCGCGGCCTGGATCAAGGCTTCAGCCAGTTCCAGCGCCAGACGGCCGACTTCTTCTTCGCTGTATTCGACTACGACTTGATAGGTACCCGCATCAACCGTTTGCGTGGTGCGGCTAAAAGTCACGGGACAGCCGGCCTGAGCTTGCAGCCACAGCGCAGCGCTTTCCATGACGTGAGCCAAAGAAATGGCTTCGTCGTGATGCTGCGGCTCGAAGGTGCCGATCTCGGGGAAGCGCTCGCGCAAGCGGCTTTCAAAGCCGGCCAGGTTGGCGATGGAGCGCTCAACCTCGGTGCAGGCAACGATGGCTTCTATCGAAGTGTGACGGCTCCACAGATTGGGGCCACGCAGGGTGCGAACTCGTGATACTTCCATGAGATTTTCCTTTTAGCCCGGGCTGCCGAAAGTTTGTGCGCCGCTCTTCATCAGGCTGTGATCAATATTGAGCGCCCAGGCGGCGCCGAGTGCAGCCAGCACATTGCCGACCTGCACGCCGCTGTCGTCTTCGGCGATCAATGGGATGCTGCTCAATTCAGTCAGAACTTTTTCTTCGCCAGCCTTGGCCAGCACAATCTTGTTGTCTCGCGCAAATACAGCACGGCCATCCTTGGCCAAGTGCGCTTTGACTACTGCTGAGTCAGGTGTGGTGCTGAAGAAGATCACTTCACCATCACACAGCTCAGCCATTTCGGCAACACGTGCATCATCGGCATTCAATACCGCCGCACCGCGCGGCAAAACTACATCGACTTGAGTACGCAGCACGTTGTAGAGATGGTCGTTGTCGTGAATATAGTATTGGTCGAGCTCAGGCTTGTGCGCCAGATTAGTGACCACGCCAACATCGCAACGGTCATAAGCCAGGCCTTCGCTGAGAATCGCAGCCGGGCCGTTTTCAATCACGGCAGCGGTGACGGAACGATTCAAGAGCATGCGCTCGCCACCGGCCCAATTAGCGGCATCGCTGGTTTGCAAATGACGACGATTGACGTAAGCGCCCTTGCTACAAGCCAAGCCCACATACTTGCCAGACAAGCGTAGCAGACGTGCAATCAGACCCGCAACGCGGGTTTTGCCATAGCTGCCGGCCACGCCGACGACAGGTACGCGACCATTGGCGCCCCGCGGGAACAGGCTTTCGACAATCGCTTCACCAACTGGCTGAGCCTTGCCTTCGGCGGGTTTCAAATGCATCAGCAGGCCTGGGCCAGCATTGACTTCAACAATCCCGCCACCTTGATCTTCAAGCGGCACGCTGATGTCTTCAGCCACGATATCGACACCAGCAACATCCAGACCAATGATCTTGGCCGCCAGTACCGCAGCTGCAGCGACCCGTGGATGAACGCGATGGGTGACATCGTTGGCGAGATTGCCATTACGCAGGACAACGACGCGTTCGCCGGCCGGAGGAATGGATTCAGGTGAAAACCCCTGACGCTCGATTTCCAGCAGTGAGGCTGGCATTTCATCCAGATTGATGATGTCGAGCGGATATTCCTCTTCAACACCGCGGCGTGGATCGGTATTCAGTTGCGAGTTGATCAGTTGTACAACAGTAGAAACTCCGTCGCCAACGACTGCGGCAGGTTCGCCATGTGCTGCTGCAACCAGCTTGCCGCCGATCACGAGTAGGCGATGTTCGGAGCCGCGCAGGAAACGCTCGACCATGACTTCGCTGCCTTCTTTGTCAGCAACGACAAAGGCGGCTTCGACTTCTGCCTGGGTCATCAGCTCAGCAGAAACACCTCGGCCATGATTGGCGTCGGATGGCTTGACCACAACGGGCAAGCCGATATCTTGAGCGGCATCCCAGGCATCAGCCGGGCTATCCACAACACGGCCTTCCGGAATCGGCACGCCGCAGTGCGCCAGCAATTGCTTGGTCAGATCTTTTTCGCTGGCGATGCCTTCGGCAATCGCACTGGTGCAATCGGTTTCCGCGGTCCAGATGCGACGCTGTGCAGCGCCATAACCGAGTTGAACCAGATTGCCATCATTGAGCAGACGAATGTAGGGGATGCGGCGCTCGCCGGCAGCATCGACAATGCAGCTAGTGCTGGGGCCGAGGCAGAGTGAATCCACCATATCGGTGAGTTCGGCCACGGCCTCTGGTACATCAAAGGTTTTGTCTTCAATCGCAGCCATGACCAGATCGCGGGCCAGAACCAAAGCGCGGCGGCTGACTTCTTCTTGGCGCGAGCGGAAGGCGACTTTATAAACGCCAACCTTGGAAGTGCTGCGTGCCTTACCAAAACCGGTCTTCATGCCGGCCAGGGATTGCAGCTCCAGGGTCACATGTTCAAGGATATGAGCCGGCCAAGTGCCTTCTTCCAGGCGCTGCAAGAAGCCACCACGCACGCCGGGGCTGCAATGATGTTCGATCAGCGTTGGTAGCCAGCTGGTCAGGCGCTGGTTAAAGCCGGGGATGACATTGGATGGGCATTCCTCAAGGTCGCCGATGTCGACCAGGGCCTCAATGACAGGGCGATAGGTCCAAATGTTTGGACCGCGCAAATAACGAACATCCAGAATCTCGATGGTCTTTTTATTCATAAATCAGCAGAAGACTTGGCCCGCGCCGGAGAGCGGGGTATGCGAAGGGCGCACCTTACAGTTTTTTCAATTAACGCACAGTGAGCCGGTTTGGTTTACGTCAGACAGAGCTGAATTTTGCGCTCAAATTCAGGGACGGGCGTAGTCCTTGATTGTTGCGCCGCATCAAAGGAAGCGCGTCAGGATTTTGCGGCTGTTCCGATCCAGGGTCCTGCGATCAGGAATATGGAACAAAATCCCATGGTTATCCGCGATCAAGAGGCCATTGTTGGGCAGGCGTCGAATATCTTCTTCGCCTTTCAAAACAAAGGATGCGGTGCCGCGATCGGTCTCCACGGTCCAGGTACTGGGCATGGCGTAGCTGGCCACGCCTTGAATGCGTGAGATCACAGGCATGAACTCGCGACTGGCAAGTTCAGCCTCAATCAGGGCACGATTTTCCGCATCCAGATTGTCCAGGCTATTGATCCAGGCTAACTCATGGCCATCCGGGCTAACTAGTGACAGGCCCTCATTCGGCGCGGCCAGAGGAAAGGCACGCACGGGTACAACACCGGCGTGCTTGCTGCCATCCGGCAGCGAGCACACCAAGCGGCCAGCGGCGTTGCGACTCAGTTTGAAGTTGTCAGACATCGCTGCCTCCTTCTGTGGTTTCAGCGTTGTTGCGCAGTTGCGCTTGATAGAGGCGGTAGTAATGGCCTTCGCGCACCATTAATTCATCGTGATTGCCGATCTCTACAATCTGGCCGCGATCCATGACGACCAGTCGGTCGGCCTTGCGTAGTGTCGATAGACGGTGGGCAATGGCGATGGTGGTGCGGCCAAGTACGAGATTGTCCAGCGCGCGTTGAATTTCTTTTTCTGTCTCGGTATCGACTGCTGATGTGGCTTCGTCAAGAATCAGGATGCGTGGATTGATGAGCAGGGCGCGAGCGATGGAAATACGCTGACGTTCACCACCCGACAAACCTTGGCCGCGTTCACCAACCAGCGAGTCATAGGCCTGCGGCAAGCGCAGAATGAATTCGTGCGCATGGGCAGCGCGAGCTGCGGCGATAATTTCCTCACGTGTGGCATCGGGCTTGCCGTAGGCGATGTTGTCGGCAATGGTGCCAAAGAACAGGAAGGGCTCTTGCAAGACCAAGCCGATATTGCGGCGATAGTCGGCAATCGCGACGGAACGGATATCGATGCCATCGATGCGAATAGCGCCTTCGGTCACGTCGTAGAAGCGGCAGATCAAATTAACCAAGGTACTTTTGCCTGATCCGCTGTGGCCGACCAAGCCGATCATCTCGCCAGGTTTGATATCGAGGTTGAGGCCGCGAATGACGGAGCGATTGCCGTAACGGAAGCCGATGTCGTGCATCGAAATCTGGCCACTGACTTGTGGCAAGGGCACCGGGTTGACAGGTTCTGGCACGCTCGAGACATGATCAAGAATGTCGAAAATACGCTTGGCGCCAGCTGCCGCTTTTTGTGTCACCGACACGATGCGGCTCATCGAATCCAAGCGCGTGTAGAAGCGGCTAATATAGGCGAGGAAGGCGGTCAGCACACCGACCGTGATTTGATCTTTTGATACCTGCCAAATACCAAAGCCCCACACGACGAGCAGACCGATTTCGGTCAGCAGCGAGACAGTCGGGGTGAACAATGACCAGGTGCGATTGAGCTTGTCATTGACTTCCAGGTTGTGGCGATTGGCATCGCGGAAGCGATCCGCTTCACGTTTTTCCTGGGCGAAGGCTTTTACTACGCGAATGCCGGGAATGGTATCGGCCAGCACATTGGTGACTTCAGACCAGACGCGGTCGATACGTTCAAAGCCGGTGCGCAAACGATCCCGCACCACATGAATCATCCAGGCAATGAAAGGCAGCGGCAGCAATGTCACTAGCGCCAACCATGGATTGATCGAGAACAGGATGACCGAGGTCATGCCTATCATCAGCACGTCGGTGGCGAAGTCGAGCAAATGCAGGGAGATGAATACATTGATGCGGTCGGTTTCCGAGCCGATACGCGACATCAGATCGCCGGTGCGCTTGCCGCCAAAATACTCAAGCGAAAGACGCAGCAAGTGTTCATAAGTGGTGGTGCGCAAATCGGCGCCCAGACGTTCGCTGACCAAAGCCAGAATATAAGTGCGGGCCCAGCCCAGTGCCCACGCCAGCAAGGCGGCACCGAGCAGGCCCGATAAGTACAAGGTGACCAATTGCGTATTGATAGGCTTGCCGTTCTGATACGGAATCAGAATGTTGTCCATCAAGGGCATGGTCAGATAAGGCGGCACCAGTGTGGCGGCAGTACTGGCGAGAGTCAGTAAAAAACCGGCAATTAATTGCGCGCGATAGGGTTTGGCAAAACGCCACAGGCGAAACAGGGTCCAAGTCGATGGCGGGGTATGCAGTTCGCGTGTACAGGAGGGGCACTCTTCTTGTCCCGGCTCCAGCATGGCGTTGCAAGTCGGGCAGGCTACTGCCTCTTCGGCGACAGGTGGCTGGCCGGTGACAGCGGCTTGGGTTTGAATCTCGAATTTTTCGATCAAACGCAGCGCGGCGACATTCTGCTCCAGCGTGTAGCGCCAGCAAGCCAGTTGAGTGGCTTCGCCATTGCTATCGATCAACTCCAAGGTCCCAACGCCAGCATGGTCGTGATGCTGCAGACTCAGCGTGGCGCTAAAGGGCCATGACTGCCAGGTGTCTGCAGTACAGGCCAGCAAGCGTTGATTGGTAACAAGCAGAAGACCACGCGCGAAGTACAGGCGCTGATCGAGATCAAGCTCCAGTGCTGCCAAGGGCAATTCATTAATGGCGAGCTGAGATTGCACTGCAGTTTGCCAAGTGGCGGGCAGTGCGAAGCCTGATTTTACTGGAGGAGGCGCGGCAGGTAAGGAGTTGCTGGTCATTGCGAGTCAAGCATCGGTTGGCTGTCACACCCATGTGTGAGCAAGCTGGGCCAAAGATGACAAGTATACTCGACCGCTGATTCCGGCTGGTACAGCACCGGTTGCAGCGGGCCAGCCAGCATCAGCCCCGTTTGCCGCCTACCACGAGTGCAAGTGTGCCGGCGACAATGGCTCCAACGCTTAACCATAGCGGTACGCTGACAGTCTCTTCACTTTTAACGGTGAATTCGAGCGAGCCTAGCTTGGCGACTTCCTTGTCCTTGGTGTAGTTGAAGCCCCCATAGACCAGTCCGAGTACGCCGGCTGCAATC
>DATJIB010000197.1:0-5552 GCA_035493575.1 Rhodocyclaceae bacterium
TGGGCACGTATTCATCGACCAGCGTGAACACCCACATCACCACGGTTGCGCTGAACATGGCCAAGAACAACACCGCATTTTCGCGCAATCCCCAACCCGCACCGAAATACAGAATCAACGCTGGGCACAGCACGGCCAGCGCCCAACCGACCAACTCGCGCCACGAGCCTTCATTCTTGTCATCGGCAGCGCCAGCGCGGCGGGTGATTTGCGTTTCGTGGCGACTACGCGCCAACAGCAACTGATAGAAGCAGGTACGAATATCCGGGTTGGCTTTCAGTAGGGCTGCCAGACTGGCATTGGGTATTTCCAGTAAGCGCACCGCAGTCACGGCCACTGCACTGGCCTGGCGACCAGCGATATCAGCGCCCGCCTCTTCACCCACCACACCGCTATCGATGATTTGCTCTTGCCCGTCAGGAAAAGTGAATTGCAGGCTACCCGACAGAATCAACCAGGCACTATTGGTCGCGTCGCCAATCGAGAACAATGTTTCGCCAGGCTCGAGATCTCGCTCGACCAGGTGCGGCAGCAATCGCGCCAAAGTCGCATGCTGGCATTTGCCTAGCAGAGGGTCATCCAGCAGCGGCTGAACAAAAGTATCTGCGTAGACCTCGTTCATTTCGGTGCAACCGGAGCTTTATCGAGTTTCTCGACACCATAGACATGCACTGGCTCACTACGCCCCTTCACTGCGCGTGGCCCAAAATCCTGAATCACGATATCGGTGCGATGACTAATAGCCTCGTAGGTTGCCCCGTTGATCAGAACCGGATTGTCTTCAAAATCCTTGGTCATGGTTTCGAGACGGGCAGCCACATTCACTGCATCACCAATCACGGTGTACAGGAAGCGCTCCAGCGAACCCACCTGCCCGGCCACAACCTTGCCGGTACTGATCCCAATACCGGTACATAGTGGTGCATCGCCCAGCGAAACACGCTTGCGATTGAGTTCAATCAAACGTTCGCGCATGGCCAAGGCCGCGCCGACAGCGCTCCATTCAATCTCGGCGCGCGCGGCCGGTGCACCAAATACAACAACGATGGCATCGCCAATAAAATTATTGACGTAACCACCCCAAGGGCGCACCGCCTCGGTCATGGCGGTCAAATATTCGTTCAGCAACTCGACTGTTTCTTGCGGCCCTAGGCGCTCGGACATCGTCGTGAAATCGCGAATGTCCGAGAACAGCACTGTGACGCGGCGGTTCTCGCCGCCCAAAGCCAACTCACCCGTTAATAGCTTTTCGCGCACTTCTGGCGATACCACCCGACCGAAGATGTCGCGCTCACGCTCACGCGCCAGCACGCCAGTCACCATGGTGTTGAAGGTACGCGCCAGACGACCGAACTCGTCATCGGCAAAGATAGTGGCCTGAGCGTTGCTGTAGTCACCGCGGCGAACGGCATCGGCCGCGGCAGACAAGTCATCGATCGGACGAATAAAGCCGCGCGCCAGATACAAAGCGAGCAAGGAGAATGCTGCGCCAGCGAGTAAAGCGGCCAGCACTGCATTGTTATAAAGCCGTGTCAGCGGTTTGGAAAAGACATTTTCCGATTCACTGATCAGCACGGTCCAGTTGTGACTGGTCAAAGGCGCATAACCAACAATCTCGGGGGCGCCATTCAGCAGGCGCGGCAAATCGATGTGCCCGGGTTCATGCGCGTCGCGCACACGCACCGCCAACTCTTCCAGGTTCAATGAGTCGATACGGTCAAGGCCAAAACGTTTTTCGTCAATGATCTGCTTGTGCAGCGTAGCCGGCAGTGCCTGCAAGCTGTGATACAGCGCGCGCCGATCAGGATGGTAGATGACCACGCCATCGCCATCGACAGCAAACACAACGCGATCCGTGCCGCTGCGATAAGCGTCAAGAATATCGCTGATGGCAGAACCACGCATCTTGATGACGACCACGCCATTCACCAAGCCGCTGCCATCCCGAATCGGTGCAGACAAATACAGACCCGGTTTGCCACTGGCGGTACCGACCTCCATGCGCGAAATAAATTCGCGGCCAGCGATGGCGGTCTTGTAGTACTCGCGGAAAGACAAATCACGGCCAATGTATTCAGGCTTGGTTGAGGCCAGCACCGCCCCCTTGTTGCTCAACACCATCATCAATTCGACGTCGGTATTCGCAGCCGTCAGGCGGGTCATTTTTTCTGTCACCCGACCTAGCGTGATGTCATCCGGCCAGGCAGTCAGATTGATCGCTTCTTCGCTCCAGGCAAAGTAGCTAACCAAATAATGGGTGTCGCGAATGAATTGATCGATACGTCCTGCCGTCGTCGCGGCAAGCTGTTCGATATTGCGCGCTTCGGTCTGGCGCATGCTCTCCAGGCTTTGCGACAGATTGTAGTAACCCACGGTGAGCATGGGGATCAGGGCAGTGACAACCAGGGCCGCACTCAAGCGCGCAGCGATAGACCACGATAGCGGATGCCAAAGGCGCGACCAATGCACCTTCTGTGCTGGCTCTGCCGACTCTTGCTGCGGTACTTCCTGATTCTGCTCCATCAACCCTCCCCCGAGGTTTTATTAGTCAGCCAATGTAACCGATCCGGCTTTATTGACCCAGTATGCAATCGGCATAGCGCGTACTTATCTGGCTAAATTATACAAGCCATTGATATATATATTTTTATATGATTCGAAGCGGAAGCACCAATTACCTTTGAAATATGCGCTGCAACAACATTTGCCCGGCAACATCACTCCTCGAGAGGGTGATGGATATACTTTTTACCAAGCAAATGGAATGTGGTGATCAAGGAAACTTGCAGACACTGCTAACCTAGCCACAGCACAACATGACATGGGCCCCGCCCGGAACAATATAAACCAGATGAGTCGCTCGAATCGGCAGGCAGGCCAGATAATAAATGGCGATTGTATTGAAGAGCTTACAAAACTTCCAGCGAACTCAATCGACCTTATTCTGAGCGACATCCCCTACGGAATCGGCGCGGACGATTGGGACATTCTGCATAGCAATACCAATAGCGCTTACATGGGAGAGAGCCCTGCCCAACTCAAAGCGGGCCAGGTTTTCAAGCGCCGCGGCAAGCCGATTAACGGCTGGTCTGAAGCCGATAAGGCAATCCCCAGGCAGTACTACGAATGGTGCACCCTATGGGCAGCCGAATGGTTGAGGGTACTGAAGCCAGGCGGCTCCATCATTGTCTTCGCCGGGCGCCGCTACGCACCGCGTTGCGTGGTGGCGCTGGAAGATGCTGGCTTTAATTTCCGGGACATGATTTCGTGGATAAGACCCCGAGCCACCTATCGGGCGCAGCGCCTGAGCATTGTTTTTGAGCGCCGCGGATTGCATCGAGAAGCTCAAGAATGGGACGGCTGGCGGATAGGCAATCTCGGCCCCAACTTTGAGCCCATAATCTGGTGCTTCAAGCCTTATCCTCACACCATTGCAGACAACGTGCTCGAGAACGGATTAGGCGCCTTCAATCAAGATGCTTTCGCAGCGGCCACCGGCCACATGCGCAATGTGATCGAGATGGGTATGGCCCAAGGAGAAGGCGGACTTCACCCTGCGCAAAAACCAATCAAGTTGCTCGAGGCGCTTATTTCCCTGGTGACCAAGCCAGGTCAAGTGGTGCTCGACCCGTTTGCAGGCAGTGGTTCGACTGGCCTAGCGGCGGCCAATCTGGACAGGAAATATATCCTGATAGAAAAAGATCCGGAAATCTTTGCGGCCATGCAGGCCCGGCTGCTTGAGACGAAAACCAGCTGAAGCGAGTTTGGGTTCTACGCTTTGGGCGCAGACAGAATTCTCTCTACATAGCGCGCAATCAGATCAACCTCGAGATTGACGCCGCTACCGACTTTTAGGTATTTGAGCGTGGTCACCGCAATAGTATGCGGGATCAGATTGATGGAAAAATCACGGCCATCGACGCTGTTGGTCGTCAAACTCACGCCATTGACGGTAATCGAACCTTTACGCGCAATGTATTTGGCCAACTCAGCCGGTGCCCGGATCACCAGTTCATGCGACTCACCGACGGGCTCGAATTTCAGGACTTCGCCCACGCCGTCCACATGCCCACTCACCAAGTGGCCGCCAAGACGATCCGTCAGTTGCATGGCTTTTTCCAGATTCACTTCAGCCAAGCTATCCAGGCCCACCGTGCAGTTGAGCGTTTCGCGCGAGACATCGACCTTGAAAACATCGCCGCTCTTTTCCGTCACCGTCAGACACACGCCATTGTGAGAAATCGAATCGCCAATCGCCACATCAGCAAGACCTAGCGCAGCGCCATCAACGCTTAAACGCACGCCATCTTCCAGGGGCTCAATGTGCTTGATCTTGCCAAGCGCTGCGACTATGCCGGTAAACATACAGTTCCTTAACTGACCACAGTGGCCAGCGTAAATTGAGGTTCGAGATGCGCTGCTATCGTGGCGCTATCCTTGTTGAGCAAAACCAGCATGAAAGCGCTGATCACCAGCAAGGCAACGCCAATACCTTTTTGCAGCAATAGCCGCTTGCGGGTCGGGCTTGGTAGCAGGACCAGAACCACGCCTACCAAACTCAGCAAGGTAGGGCCAAGGATAGTCGGCTGCAGCAAGCGTTGCTGCCAGGTCATAACGCCACCTTCAGGCACGGCCGCACTTTCGGCTGGCACCACCAGATTGGCAACAGACTTCTGCGGCGGGTAACAGATACCGATATCCGCACACCCTTGTGATGTTGCATGCAGCACCACTGCCCCATCGGCACCAGCCACCGTCAAACGAACCCGCACCGCATCGTGGTAGATCTCGACACGGCCAAAATTTTCATCTTCCTTGATTACGCCGGCTGGGGTATCCACCTTGCTCACACTGGCGGCAGCCGGCTCCAGCGTAAAGCTGAATTTGTCCCGATACATGTAGTAGCCGGGCGCGATGTCCCAGCGCACTTCTATGGTTTGCGCATCCAGCATTTGCGCCGAAAAACGAAACGCCTTTTCCGGCTCCAAGGGCTCTCCCGCCGCCACATGAGTGGAGAACAAGCAAGCCAAGACAAACAGCAATCGTTCCAGCATCAAGTATTCACCGTCGTTTCAACCCGTATCCAATCCAGATACGCCGGCAGACCGGCATGAATCGGGATGGCGATGACTTCAGGCAGCTCGTAGGGGTGTTGCTCACGGATCGCGGCCTCCACCTCGGCATAACGCGCCTGCGTGGTTTTGATCAGCAGCGGGATTTCGCTGCCCATTTCAATCTTGCCCTGCCACTGATACACAGATTGGCAGGGCGCCAACAGATTTACACAGGCGGCCAGGTGGGATCTCACCAACTGCTCGGCCAGCGTTTGCGCGCTGGCTTGATCAGGCAAATTGGTAATGACCAGCAAGGCCTCCATGATTACAGTGCTGGGTCCAGATGCTGACGTTTGGCAGCGGCAGGCTTTTTAGCCGACTTCTTGGCCTTGGTCTTCTTTACCTTGGTTTTGCCGGCTTTCGGAGCTTTGGTCTGGGCGGCTTTAGCCTTGCTGTGCTTGGTTTTGGCGGCCTTGCGTTGCGGTGCCACCTGCTCTG
>DATJIB010000198.1:0-5538 GCA_035493575.1 Rhodocyclaceae bacterium
CAAGATTACTTATGAGGGAGCGTAGTGAGTCTTCGTCCATCGTCTCTTCAACCCGGAAGCGCATATAGCAATGCAGATAGCTTTGCGTAGGCATGCGGTCTTCAATCTGACGAAAGATGGAGAGAGTTGCCAGCGTGAGTAAAGTGGCCACGGCCGCCACTACGTACAACTCGATGCCAATCAGAATACCGATACCGGCCGTCACCCAGATCGAAGCGGCAGTTGTCAGACCGCGTACCGACAAGCCTTCCTTCACGATCACACCCGCACCGAGAAAGCCAATGCCCGTGACGATGCCCTGGATGACTCGGGTGAAATTCGGATCCGCGAGGTCCAATCCTGTTAGCGGTCGGCTCGATCCGCCGGTATAGAAGGAAGCCACCATCACCAGAGTAGAACCAAGACATACCAGCGCATAGGTACGCATACCGGCCGCGCGCCCATGGTAGCTGCGCTCAAGGCCAATCAGCGCACCGGCCAGCAATGCCAAAACCAGACTCAGGAATACGTAGCTGTTGATCATGCCCTCTCCGAACGAGTAAAGGTTTTACTCAGGGCATGGTTTTGCCCTATGCCTAATATACCGAAAAGAATTGCGGCTTATGGCCGCATGCATGTTTAGAAACAAACAGACGCGGAGCAAGAAACAGACAAAGAAAAAGCCCCGTCAGCTTTCACTGACAGGGCTTTGTGTTGGCGGAGTGGACGGGACTCGAACCCGCGACCCCCGGCGTGACAGGCCGGTATTCTAACCAACTGAACTACCACTCCAATACTGCTGAAGCTGTTATTACCAATCCAACAACTTCTTTAAACTGGCGACCCCACCGGGATTCGAACCCGGGTTCATACCGTGAAAGGGTATTGTCCTAGGCCTCTAGACGATAGGGTCAATGCTTTCGATTACTACTCGAATTGTATCTCTTGGTTGGTGGAGGTACGCGGGATCGAACCGCGGACCTCTTGCATGCCATGCAAGCGCTCTCCCAGCTGAGCTATACCCCCTACAAGAGAAGCGAGATTATAGGCAACAACCTTGGCCTTGTAAAGACCAAAATGCAAAAAATTACTCAATAAACAGCTTGCCCGGATTGAGGACTTTTTGCGGATCAAGTGAGTCCTTGATTGTATGCATCAAATCCATTTCCAGCTTGCTCTTGTAGCGTACCAGTTCGTGCTTTTTCAGTTGCCCAATCCCATGTTCGGCCGAAATACTGCCGCCAAAACCATGCGCCAGATCATGCACGATGTGATTAATGGTCTCGGTATTTTGCATGAACACCGCACCATCACCAACGGGCGTAGACAAGTTGTAATGCAAATTGCCGTCACCGGCATGGCCGAAGCAAACGATGCGCAGGTTCGGAAAGGATTTTTCCAGCGCGACTTTGGCTTGCTCAATAAAAGGTGCGATGGCCGAAATCGGCATCGAGATATCGTGTTTGATACTGAAGCCTTCAATCTTTTGCGCTTCCGGGATATTTTCACGCACCTGCCACAACTGCCGCGATTGCGCGACACTGCTGGCCAGAACTGCATCGAGGACATCGCCCTGCGCTAACAACGGCTCCAACACTTCTGTCAGCATGTCCTGTAGCGGCGCCGCAGCCCAAGTGTCATTCAATTCAAGTAGCACTTGCCACTCATAGGTTGCCGCCATGGGCAAATGCACTTGCGGTAAATGCTTGGCGACCAGCTCGAGTGCAGAGCGCCCCATCACTTCAAAAGCCGTCACGCGTTCGCCGCAGTGCTCACGCAAGCGCGACAGCACGGCCACGGCAGCTTGTGGGGATGGCACCGCCAGCCACGCCGTGAGTTGCGCTTGCGGGCGTGGGAAGAGTTTTAATACCGCCGCTGTGACCAGGCCTAAGGAGCCCTCAGCGCCGATGAACAAATGTTTAAGGTCGTACCCGGTATTGTCCTTGCGCAAGGCGCGCAGGCCGTTCCACAAGCGCCCATCGGGCAGTACAACCTCCAGACCAAGAACGAGGTCGCGCATATTGCCGTAGCGCAGCACTTGCACACCACCAGCGTTGGTCGAAATATTGCCGCCAATGGTGGCAGAACCTTCAGCGGCGAGGGATAAGGGGAAGAGACGATTGACGCGCTCTGCGGCCTCTTGAACATTTTGCAGAATGCAGCCAGCTTCAACGGTAATAGTGTTGTTATCCGCATCAACATGGCGGATACGATTCATTCGCTCCAGGCTGACGACCACTTCGTCGTTCTTGGGAACCCCCCCGCCGACCAGGCCAGTGTTGCCACCTAACGGCACTACGCCAATGCCTGCCTGGGAACACGCTGCGACAATGGCCGCAACTTCGGTAGCGCTACCGGGACGCACCACGCACTGGGCGCTGCCGTGATAACGGCGGCGCCAGTCGTTCAGGTAGGGCTCCACGTCGTCATGGCTTTTCAGCACATGTTCCGGACCAACAATCGCAGACAGACTATCGATCAGGCGTGGCATGGTTTTATTGCACCGGGGCGAGTGTTGCGTAAAGGTCGTGCACGTCGCAATCGTTGATGGTCACGGTCGCGAACTCACCGACTTCGAGTTGATCACCATCGGTAATGTAGACCAGACCGTCGATTTCTGGTGCGTCACCAGCGCTACGCGCCACGGCACCTTCTTCATCAACTTCGTCGATCAACACCTGCATGGTCTTGCCGATCTTGGTTTCAAGACGGCGCGTGCTGATGTCCTCCTGGAATTCCATCAAGCGCATCTTGCGCTCTTCACGCAAGGCTTCAGGCACGGCATCCGGCAGTTCATTCGCTTTCGCACCCTCAACCGGCGAGTAAGCAAACGCGCCGACACGATCGAGCTCGGCTTGTTCGAGGAACTGCAGCAGCTCTTCGAACTCAGCATCAGTCTCGCCAGGGAAGCCGGTGATAAAAGTCGAACGAATCGTCAGTTCAGGACAGATCGAGCGCCATTTTTTAATGCGCTCCAGATTGTTTTCGCTACTGGCCGGACGCTTCATAGCCTTGAGAATGCGCGGGCTGGCATGCTGGAACGGTACATCCAGATACGGCAGGATTTTGCCTTCGGCCATCAGCGGAATCAGATCATCCACGCTTGGGTATGGATAGACATAGTGCAGGCGTACCCAGATACCGAGCTTGGCAAGGCCATCACAGAGTTCCTTCAAACGTGTCTTGACCGGCTGACCGCCCCAGAAGCCGGTGCGGTATTTGACGTCGACACCATAGGCACTTGTGTCTTGCGAGATCACCAATAGCTCTTTGACACCCGACTCGGCCAGCAGCTCAGCTTCACGCAACACATCACCAATCGGACGCGAGACCAGATCACCACGCATCGACGGAATGATGCAGAAGGTACAGCGATGGTTACAGCCTTCGGAAATCTTGAGATAAGCGTAATGCGGCGGCGTCAGGCGTATGCCTTGCGGTGGCACCAGATCGATGAAGGGATCATGCATGGGCGGCAGGTAGTTATGCACGGCATCCATGACTTCCTGCGTGGCGTGTGGGCCGGTGACGGCCAGCACGGATGGATGGGCGGTCTGCACAATGTCACGACCTTGTGCGTCCTTCTTGGCGCCGAGGCAGCCGGTGACGATGACCTTGCCGTTTTCAGCCAAGGCTTCGCCGATGGCATCGAGCGACTCTTCAACCGCGGCATCGATGAAACCACAGGTATTGACGACCACGAGATCGGCGCCGTCGTAGCTGCCGGAAATCTCATAGCCTTCGGCACGCAGACGCGTAAGGATCGCTTCTGCATCAGACGAAGCCTTGGGGCAGCCGAGTGAAACGAAGCCAACGGTAGGAATATGTTTCTTGCTTGTCATGCGTAGTTACTTCTTATCTTTATCGTTAGGGGTGCTGCTGTTTTTGGCGCCGCCGGCGGGATTGCCGGTCTGGTTATCAAAGCCCGGAAAACCCAGGCCGCCAAACATATTGCGTGTCTGTTCCTGCATGGTGTCTTGCATCTGCTGGAACATTTTCTGACTCTGATCGACGTAAGCGCCCATCATGTTTTGCATGGCCGGGCCCTGGAAGGCCAGGAACTGCGTCCACAAATCCTTGCTTCTATCCTGCGCCGCCGGGCTGTCGCCGTAAAGCGCGCTCGATTGCTCTTTAAAGCGCGCCTGCATTTCGGTGAAGGCCTTGATATTGGTTTCCAGATACTTACCCATCATGCCTTGCATGGCATTGCCGTAGAAGCGGATCACCGTTGCCAGCACTTCGCTGGAGAACATCGGCACGCCGCCGCTTTCCTCTTCAAGAATGATCTGCAGCAAAATGCTGCGCGTCAAATCCTCATTGGTCTTGGCATCAACCACTGCAAAATCGACAGCCTGCAAGACGAGCGCCTTCACATCAGCCAGCGTGATATAGGCACTGGACTGCGTGTCGTAAAGACGGCGATTCGGATATTTCTTGATCAGGCGGCGGGTTTCGGCCATGCGCAACTCCAGGAAGCATAATGCGACGTCAATGCCGCAGTGCAGCAAGGGGCGCAATTATAGCCCCAAATCAGGCATTTTCCCTACAAGAATCAATGCTTAGGGCGAATCAGCCCATATGCATACCACCGTTGATATTCAGCGTCGCGCCTGTCATGTAGCCTGCGAGTTCAGAGGCCAGGTAGGAACATAGCGCGCCGATCTCTTCCGGTTTGCCCAAACGCTTCATCGGCACCGAGGCAACAAGGCCTTCAAGGATGTCTGGGCGGATGCCCATGACCATGTCAGTCCCAATATAGCCCGGCGCAATGGCATTCACCGTCACACCCTTGCTACACAGCTCCTGCGCCAGTGCCTTGGTGAAGCCCAGACAGCCAGCCTTGGCCGCCGAATAGTTGGTTTGCCCGGCCTGGCCTTTGACACCATTGACCGAAGAGATATTGATGATGCGCCCCCAGCCACGTTCTGCCATCAGTGGCGAGACATGGTGTGTGACATTGAAGAGGCTATCGAGATTGGTGGACAGCACATCATCCCATTGCGACTTTTCCATCTTGGGGAAAAACTTGTCGCGGATGATGCCGGCGTTATTGACCAGCACTTCGATCGGGCCATGCGTGGCTTCGATATGCGCCACCATGGCGGCACACGACTCGTAGTCAGTCACATCCGCCTCGGCCGCATACATCAAGTAGCCTTCCTGTACACGCGCAGCGAGCCACGTATCTTTCTCCGCGTAGCCGGGCAAACAGTTTGCCACCACGACAAAATCATCATCGGCCAATGACTTGCAAATCGCCGTGCCCAGACCGCCCATACCACCGGTCACCAATGCAATACGCGCACTCATGCTGCTTCCCTTTCAAACTCACACAAACCCTAAAAGCGCGCCATGCACTCGCTTCAATACATATGCTGCCCGCCGTTGATGGCGATATTCGCCCCCGTCACAAAGGCCGCCTCATCCGACGCCAGATAAGCCACCAGCCCCGCCACTTCTTCCGGCTTGCCCAAACGCCCTTGCGGAATCTGCGGCAGGATTTTGCTGTCCAGCACCTCCTTGGGAATTGCCGTCACCATGCGCGTGCCGACATAGCCC
>DATJIB010000199.1:0-2672 GCA_035493575.1 Rhodocyclaceae bacterium
GGCCCTGGCATCGGTCAAATCCTTTTGAGCCTGGATAACCTCCAGCACCGCCGCGACACCGAACTCCTGGCGGCCTTGGCTTAGCTTAAGGCTCTGCTCGGCGAGATCGACGCTTTTCCGTGTCAGGGCCAATTGATCGAATGCGGAATGCATACCCTCAAACGCCTGCACTACCTGCTGGGCGACCAAATCATGCAACTTGGCGTCATTGATCTTGCCCTGCTCCAGCTTAGATTCCGCAAAATCAATCCTGCTAAAATCCAGCAATCCCCCCGGACCAACCCGCCAGTTGAACATCAGAGCATAATCGCGCGTGCCTCCGGAATTGCTGGGAAGGCCGCGCGGACCGCCATCAATGTTGCCGTAAAGTGCTTGCGCGCCGACAGACGGGATCAGCGGGCCGTAGATGCTTTGCGATTTTTGCCAATCGGCAGCCTCGACGGTTTCGGCGCTGGCCTTCAGTTCAGGCCGGTTGGCAAAGGCGTCCTTGACCAGAGGGTCGAGCTGGGTGTCCTGTGGGATCAAGGTGACCTGCGGAACCATTTGATCGACTGGCTGCAAAGGATTGGCCGGGTCCAGATGCAGAACGGTGGCAAGTTTGGCCGAAGCCGTGCGCACCGTTTCTCGTGCTCGGCGTAGAACAATTTCATAATTTTGAGTTTGCACCCCAACTCGCAGCGCATCGCTCTTATTGGCCATGCCAATACCGACCGCTCGATTGAGCTGGTCTTCATAGCTCTTGGAGATGCGCAACGCCTCTTCCGCAATCTTGACGTTGGAAAGGGCGCTGACCAACTCGAAATATGCGCTGGCCGCCGCCAGGATGGTGGCGTTGCGGCCCGCATCGACGGAATATTCCGCCGCAGATTTCAGCCTACTGGCGGCTAATTTTTGGAATATGGCATCGCCCGGATTGATCTGCGCAGTCACGCCACCTGCCGTGGAATGAAGCTGCTTATAGGCATCAAAGACATTGCCGCTGACATCTTGGATCGCGCCGTTGTGCTTGGTGTAGCCAAATCCGCCGGATAACCACGGAAAAAAGCCTAAGGTCGCCGCATCATTCTGCGCCTCGGCCTGGACAAGAGCTTGGCGGACCAACGCCAAGTCGAGATTGTTGGCACCGGCCAAGCGCAAGGTGGTCGGTAGGTCGATGGGTTGGTTTGCAGCAACACCCGACGCGCCCGCCGCAGTGGGTTGGGCCGCAGGTACAGCCGGAGCAGAGACCTGCGCACCAGCCATAGAGGATGACATCAAAAGTGCGCTCAATATTCCGGTCGCAAGGACTTTGGTGTTGCATCTGCGCATCATGGCCATCACCGTCATTCCGCCGTCTTTGCCCGGAGAAACAGCTGCACAATGGCATACATGCCCGGGCGCAAGACTTCATCTGGATTGGGCATTTCGATTTCGGCAAGCATCGTTTTGCTGCCCTGATCCAACGCAAAGCTCACGCGCGTCACTGTCGCGCGGAATGTCTTGCCAGGCACGCTTC
Source organism: Rhodocyclaceae bacterium (assembly GCA_035493575.1). Classification (GTDB taxonomy): domain Bacteria; phylum Pseudomonadota; class Gammaproteobacteria; order Burkholderiales; family Rhodocyclaceae. Next base: position 1,496 of record DATJIB010000199.1, read on the forward strand.
GCACAGTGAAGCTTGCTGGCGTCCCCTTAACGATCTTGGCCGCCACATCTTCTGGAACGGGGATTTCTACCCGCACCTTGCTGAAATCCATTAACGCCACAATTGCCGCACTCTTCTGGTCGCTGGCAGAGGGCACTGGAATGAAAGCACCTGGATCGACATACCTGGCTGTGATGGTGCCAGAAAATGGCGCAGTAATGCGCGCATATCGCAGCAGCGTATCCACGCGATTGAGCTGTGCTTCGGCCACCTGCCACTTGCCACGGGCTTGATCCAGAACTTGTGGTGTGACGAGATCGGGAGCGGATTTGTTTGCCTGCTGAGTTCGGTCGAAATCGGCACGGGCCACGTCGGCCTGCGCGCTGTACTGTGCGCGGTCCGCCAGCAATTCTGGCACCTCAATATCGGCAATCAATTGGCCAGCTTTGACTCGATCCCCCTTATCGACAGGCAGACTTTTCAGATAGCCAGCAACCTTCGCAGTTAGGACAGCTTCCTGATAGGCCTTGATCTGCGCTGGCAACGTCACCGCTCCCGAAGCCGCTTTTGAGGCTCCGGCAACGAGGGTTTGGGGCCATGCCGGAATAGCTGAAACAAATAAAGCTGTGGTCAGTGCTGTGGCCAGGACACCAGCGGCAATACGGGACTTCAGATTTCGACACGCGGTCATCTCAATTTTCTCCTGCCATCGCTGGCGCGTCATCAGGGTCCATAGAGGGGGAGGATCGGCTGGCATTGGCTCGCACCAGGGCGAATATGCCCGGTAAGATCAGCAGTGTAGCCGCCGTGGAAAAAGCTAAGCCGCCGATGACGGCGCGGCCCAGAGGCGCGGTCTGGCCACCACCTTCACCGATACCAAGCGCCATAGGCAGCATTCCCACGATCATCGCCAAGCTGGTCATCAGGATGGGGCGCAGGCGGCTAAAAGCGCCATCTATGGCCGCATCCAATGCAGACTTGCCCGCCAATCGGCTCCGCTCAGCGAACGTGACCAGAAGGATTGCGTTCGCGACCGCTACACCGACGGCCATGATAGCGCCCATGAAAGATTCAAGATTCAGCGTCGTTCGCCATAGCCACAAGACGATAGAGACACCAGCGACCACTGCCGGGAGCGTGGATACGGTTATCAGAGCAAGTTGCCACGACTGATAGTTCGCGATCAAAAGCAGAAAGA
>DATJIB010000200.1:0-3120 GCA_035493575.1 Rhodocyclaceae bacterium
GAGAATCAGGTAACGCGCCAGGGCCACAATGCCTATATACAAAGGGAAGCGAACCGGCAGCTCCCCCGATTGCAGATACCGGCTAACCATGGCGAGGATTTCCAGATACAGGAACATCATCAGCAGATCGGACAGCTGCACCTTCTTGGCAAGCACCATGATCATGACTTCATCATAAATCGCTACCGTGGTGGCGAAGGCGATCACCAGCAGGCTGATGAATTCAACAGCATTCAGACCACCCGTGAAAAAGTGGCGCAGCTGCCGGCTTTTCTTATTACTGAATTCCATGATTCCCCCTTTAATAACAAAGGGCAGGCCCGCATTGGTAGCCTGCCCCTATATCGCGACGGGTGTCGTCTTATTTGACGATCTGGTTCAATTCGCCCTTCTTGTAACGCTCGGCCATTTGGTCGAGCGTAAAAGGAGTGATCTTACTGGCCTGGCCGGCCGAGCCGAAGGCTTCAAAGCGCGCCTTGCAAATCTTCTTGGCGGCTTCACGGGCGGGCTTCAGGTAATCACGTGGATCGAACTTGCTTGGGTTTTCTACCAGGTAACGACGCACCGCGCCGGTCATGGCCAGACGGATATCGGTGTCGATATTCACTTTGCGCACGCCGTGCTTGATCCCAAGAACAATTTCCTCGACTGGAACACCGTAGGTTTCCTTCATGTCACCACCGAACTGACGAATTTCTTCGAGCAGCTCTTGCGGTACAGAAGACGAACCGTGCATGACCAAGTGAGTGTTCGGAATGCGCGCGTGGATTTCCTTGATGCGCTCAATCGCCAGAATGTCGCCGGTGGGCTTCTTGGAGAATTTGTACGCACCATGCGAAGTGCCGATGGCTATCGCCAGCGCATCGCAGTTGGTTTGCTTGACGAAGTCGGCGGCCTGATCCGGATCCGTGAGCAGTTGCTCGCGCGTCATGGTGCCTTCCGCGCCGTGGCCGTCTTCCTTATCACCCTTCATGGTTTCGAGCGAACCGAGCACGCCGAGTTCGGCTTCAACGGACACGCCGATCGAGTGCGAGAACTTGACGACCTCCTGGGAGACTGCAACGTTGTATTCGTACGAAGCGGTGCTCTTGCCGTCGGCTTCGAGCGAGCCATCCATCATCACCGAGGTGAAGCCGGAACGGATTGCCGCCATACACACTGCTGGCGACTGGCCATGGTCTTGGTGCATCACCACTGGAATATTTGGATAAGCCTCAAGCGCGGCCAGAATCTGATGGCGCAGAAATGCTTCACCCGCGTATTTGCGCGCCCCAGCCGAGGCTTGCATGATGACGGGGGAGTCAACTTCTTGGGCGGCTTCCATGATGGCCCAGACTTGTTCCATGTTGTTGACGTTGAAAGCGGGCAAACCGTAGCTATGTTCGGCGGCGTGATCGAGTAGTTGGCGCAGTGATACAAGCATTTCTATCTCCTCAGAATGTTGCGTAAATTTTTTAGGCCGCTGCGCGTTGCGCCAGGATGTCGACGGCAGGCAGGGTCTTGCCTTCAAGGAACTCGAGGAAGGCGCCACCAGCGGTCGAGATATAACTGACCTTGGTACCAAATTTGTTGATGGCGGCAATCGTGTCGCCACCACCAGCCAGCGAGAAGGCGGGCGATGCAGCGATAGCTTCGGCCAGCGTGCGCGTGCCATTGGCAAATGCATCGAACTCAAACACGCCGAGCGGGCCGTTCCAGACGATGGTGCCGGCCTCAGCGACCAGACGCGCCAACACGCGCGAGGTTTCAGGGCCGACATCGAGAATCATGTCGTCGTCAGCAACATCTTCAATCTTCTTGACTGTTGCAACTGCAGTCGCTGAAAACTCTTTGGCGACAACTACGTCGGTAGGCAAAGGCACATTAACCTTGGCCATGATGCGTTTGGCGGCATCAAGCAAATCAGGTTCAGCAAGCGACTTACCAATCTTGTGCCCAGCGGCGAGCAAAAAAGTATTGGCGATACCACCACCCACAATCAACTGATCAACCTTGTCGGCCAATGCCTCAAGAATAGTCAGCTTGGTTGAGACCTTGGAGCCAGCCACAATTGCGGTCAGCGGGTGCGCTGGATGTGCCAACGCAGTGGTCAGAGCTTCGAGTTCTTGCGCAACACAAGGACCGGCACAGGCGACGCTTGCATACTTGCCCATGCCGTAGGTGGTGGCTTCAGCGCGATGCGCAGTACCGAATGCATCGTGTACCCAGATATCGCACAGTGCAGCGAGCTTCTTGGACAACTCGGCATCGTCCTTCTTCTCGCCCTTGTTGACGCGGCAATTTTCAAGCATCACGACTTCACCGGCATTGACGGTAAATTCACCGTTGATCCAGTCTCGCTCGAGACGCACAGGCTTGCCAAGTAGCTCAGCAAGGCGCGCAGCAATCGGCTCAAGGCTGTCTTCAGTGCGCAACTCACCTTCAGTCGGACGCCCCAAATGCGAGGTCACCATCACGGCAGCGCCATTTTCCAGCGCGTACTGAATACCTGGCAATGCTGCGCGGATACGGGTGTCGTCAGTAATGTGACAGTGTTCGTCCTGCGGCACGTTCAAATCAGCGCGAATGAAAACACGCTTGCCGCGAACATCCAGATCGGTGAGCTTTTTGAAGTTCATTTTTATTTGCCGACGTGTTTGACGAAGCGCAGCAGATTGCAGGTGTAGCCATATTCATTGTCGTACCAGGCCACCACCTTGACGAAAGTCGAGTCCAGCGCGATGCCGGCATCCGCATCGAATACTGATGGCAGCGGAAAGCCAACAAAATCGGTGCTGACCACCTTGTGGTCGGTATAACCGAGCACGCCCTTGAGCGGGCCACTTTCGGAGGCAGCCTTCATGACCTTGCAAATTTCTTCGTAGGTTGTTTCCTTGAGCAGTTCAACGGTGAGGTCGACTACGGAAACGTCAGAGGTTGGTACCCGGAAAGACATGCCGGTGAGCTTCTTGTTCAGTTCAGGAATCACTACACCGACAGCCTTGGCTGCACCCGTCGACGACGGGATGATGTTTTCGAGAATGCCGCGACCGCCGCGCCAATCCTTGGAGGATGGGCCATCAACCGTCTTCTGCGAAGCCGTAGCGGCATGCACGGTGCTCATCAAGCCGCGCTTGATAC